>CAZSOL010000002.1:0-64593 GCA_964608585.1 uncultured Candidatus Saccharibacteria bacterium
AGCTATTTCGGAGAGAACCAGCTATTACCAGGCTCGATTAGCTTTTCACTTCTTATCACAAGTCATCCGAGAGTATTGCACGGCTCACCGGTTCGGGCCTTCCCTCTCCTTTCGGAGAGGTTCACCCTGCTCATGACAAGCTCGCTCTGGCTTCGGGTCTGATGCTTACGACTAACGCGCTATTCACACTCGGTTTCCCTGTGACTCCGGGCTCTCGCCCTTAGCCTGCCGTCTGCATCAACTCGTTGGCTCATTCTTCAATAGGCACGCCGTAGAGGACATAAATGCCCTCGCCGACTCCTTGTAAACATACGGTTTCAGATCTATTTCACTCCCCTCCCGGGGTTCTTTTCACCTTTCCCTCACGGTACTCGTTCACTATCGATCTAGAAGAGTATTTAGCCTTACCGGTTAGTTCCGGCAGATTCCCCCGAGCTATTCATGTCTCGAGGTACTCAAGAACTGAAACGAAAGAGATTTATGATTTTCGACTACGGGCCCATTACCCTCTAGGGGGCCTCTTTCCAGAGGCTTCATCTAATCATAAACTTTGTAACTCTTCGCACAACGAATTGTGCCGTCTCAGCCTTACAACCCCCAGCAACAATCCCACTACACCACTACAGATGTGGTGAGATTGTAACTGAGTTTGGGCTCATTCCTTTTCGCTCGCCGCTACTAAGGAAATTCCTATTGGTCTCTACTCCTCCTGGTACTGAAATGTTTTACTTCCCAGGGTGCGCTCTCTACCTAAGTTGATAGAGTTCCGACAAAAGTCGGAGGGTTTCCCCATTCGGAAATCGAGGGATATAACGATTCTTGGCATCTCCCCCTCGCGTATCGCCGCCTGGCGCGTCCTTCATCGCCTCTTCTAGTCAAGGCATCCACCGTACGCCCTTAGTTTCTTATTAGGAAACTAATAAACCACTTTTCGAGTTTTCTCTACATACCGTCCAGATATGTAGAGACTGCTCTGTCCTGCTAAATGAAATCAATTATCATTTAGCTCGCCCCGCTTTTGAGCGGGGCACTTTTGCTTGTACAACCTACAATCAGTTGTACATGCTTGTCTCCACCTCCAGATCCGAAAAGACCCACTTGAAACAATGGTCAATTAATCTGTGGTGGTATTAAGTTGTCAAAGTACTTCTAGAAAGTTTCGACCCCCGCCTCTTCCGAAGCGGGGGTCGTTAGACCACTTTAGACGGGTTTTAGGCCGTCTTTACCGCTTTGATTGGTTAGGTCTGTTAAACATTTCTAGGGTCTGGCTATTGTATAGGAAGCCAAAAACCTTGTCAAATCGGGCCAAAACCCATCTCCTGTAGACAACCCAGAGATACAAAAAGCCCCCAATTAAGGGGGCCAATCAAGGTAAGCTAGAGCCTTTGTACCATGATGTTAGTACCGAAGAGTTCAACCGCATCTATGACAATTGTCTCCCCTTCTCTGTTGATGATCTCGAAGCTTCCTCCCACAGCCTCGCCAGAGAAATCAGCCTCAACTATTGGGCCGATATTGTACTTCTCCTGAACATCGCTGGAGATGTTACTCAACCGCACCTTGGGCATCTCAACCTCTGGTTTAAAGTTCCACCTCCTACCCTACTCGACAAGGCGTTGCCTTGTCAAAGCAACTTTTACCAAGCCCTCCCCTTGGTAAAAATCTGTGGATAACTATATCTAATAAGAAGAAACTTTTGAGATGAAAAGCAGCCCGCCGACAACAATGAGACCGAAGGCGAACAAAAATTTAAAGAAAGTTTTGTCAAAATAACGCATATGTAAAGTATATGGTCTAAATAAAGAAAAAGTTTCTATGTGTGGATAAGATGTGAACAGCTTGTGGATACAAAACAAAAACACCCCGTATGAGGGTGTTTTTGTTGTCCGAGGCTGTGAGGCCGAGGACTTTGCTACGTTAGGCGTAGCTCCCTAGCAATAATCCTTGCGGATTACGGCATTGTAACCGAAGAGGTTCTCCACTCGGTAAGACCTGAGGAGAATGTAGATGCAGCAAGTCCGTTAGAACCTACCCAGTTGAACTGCTCAAGACCGACTGCGTAGATGCCGCTTGTGATAAGCGCAGCTGCAGTAGTCCTACCCTCGAAGCGGAAGGCTACAGGAATCTCAACAGAGCTACCCTCGTTAAGAGTGATAGTGTTTGAGCTTATAGTGTAACCGCTTGGAGCTGTGATGTCTGTTGTAGAAGCACCACCAGTTGAAGCTGCTGAACCGTTAGCGTAAACGATGAACGAAGGTGCATCTGATGAATCAGTACCACCGTTGGTTACGAACGGAGTTGTAGAACCGTTCATACCAAGCAAGATGTTGCTACCCTTTGCCTCTACACGAACCCTGAAGGTTGCAGTAGCGGAAGAAGTAGAAATGTTGTTTTGCTCAGTACCAGCAGCGTAGGTAATGGTTGGAGTACCAACTAGTGAGAACGTAGCACCAACGTTCCTTACAAGAAGGTTGTTGGCTGCTGCGGAACCAGTGATGGTATCTACCGCATCACCCTCGCTATTCTCACCAACCAAGTTTGTTGTGTTTGCAGTCCACGAAGCATCGATGGTTGTCTGAGTAGCGTTAGCTGCACGAATGTCGGCAGCAAGGGTGAAGGTTCTTGTAGCACCGGCTGGGATGACATAGCTGATGTTCTCAAAGTCAGCATCGCTGTCTGAGAGAGCGTCAGTGCCAAGGATCTGACCGCTAGTACCGTTACCTGCGTAGAGGTAAGTAGTAGAAGCAGTAGCAGCACCAGCAGAACGGCTAACTACGAAGTTGATCATGTCTGTGATCTCGATATCATCCTTCTCGGCCTTGATGTCGAAGACCATAAGCACAACCTTGTCTGCCTCATCCTCGTTAGAACCAGAAGCAGCGACTAACTCACGGTTTTGTGGGTTAGAGTTGTTGCTTGTAGAAACAATGAGCGATGCGCTCTCTGACAATGAAGCAGAGAAGCTCAAAGTCTTTGTAACTGTGGTGTCGTCAGCAGGTGAGTAAAGGTCGATACCAACACCGTCAATACCGCGAACGCCGTTGTCGGCGAGAGCGATAGTACCACCCTCGGTGATATCAGCAGACTCTATTGAGCTCTCGATATCAGCCTTGATGTAGTAAACGCGTGTGGTGTCCTTAGCTACAACTGAGCTAAAGCCAGTCATAGTAAGCTCGTACTCGTTTGAGCCGTTTCTAACAACAGTAGTGTTGTTAAGCTCAGCTGAAGCAAGAGTTCTACCAGCATCATCTACAAGGTAAACCTTTGTAAGAAGGTCTCTGTAGAGAGTGGAGTCTGTACCAAGATCAAGCTTGACGCGCTGTAGAGCGATGTCAGAAAGATCTGCCTCTGCCTTGAAGGAAAGAACTTCCTTCATCTCTTGACCCTCGTAAAGGGTTGAGACTGAAACAGGAGCGTTGGTAACAGTAAGGGTACCCTCAGCACCAGGAGTAGTTATAACTCCAGGAACTGCTGGGGTGGTAACGCCACCAGGGGTGGTAGTAACTGTACCAGCAAACTTAGACCTAGAAATAGGTCCGAAGTAACCAGTAGCAGGAACACCGTTAGCAGCTTGCCACTTAGCAACTGCGGCCTTTGTTAGAGAGCCGAAGTAACCAGGAGCAACACCTGCAGGAATGGTCAAGTAGCCTTGAGCTACAAGAGAGTTCTGAAGTGCGACAACTTGAGCACCAGTAGAACCGACTGTTAGGTCAGAAGTGATGGTTGCAGAAGCTGAAGTGCCTGCAGTAAGAGCTTGAAGCTGTGCCATAAGCGCAGCAATTTGTGCCTGAAGCTCAGCAATAGTCTGTGCGCCGACAGGAGCGAAAACGCCCAAAGTCATTGCAGCTGCTGCTGAGAAGCCAGCAAATCGTGCGATTGTGATTCTTTTCATTATTTGATTAATCTATTTTTAATTGCGCCTCACTTCCCCGATTATTCTAAAAGAGTTCGGTTGGCGAAACGTTTGCTAATTGCCGACAACGGATAAGCCTTTGCCGGCAAGCCCGTCGAAGTGGGCTAGTCTTTAGGACACATGCTTAATTATATAGAGCAAACGGGCAAAAACCTAAGTATTCTGTGGATAACCCATATGGGTCAATAAACTAAGGCTATTATACACGTTTTGGCCTAATTCGCAAGAGAGTAACGACTCCACCGCTTCTCCCCTTCTTTCTTTAAAACGCCATTCTTCACCAGAGTTAGAAGCTCTCTCTGTATAGTCTTCTCACTAACCCCTTCTATAAGAGGCGAAACGTCCTTTATCATGATCTCGTCCTGCTTCTTGAGTAGGTTCAAAATGACCGATTGGCGTCCGTTCTTCTTCAAGGCCACAGCACCGTCCTTTGGTACCTCTTTAAAGTCAGGTTTATACTTTTTGTCTCTTATGATTGAAGATACGGGAGGTAGGATAGCTCTATCAACCGTTGGCTGGTGTTGAGGCTTATCTTCTATCTTTAATATATCTGACAAATTATCTCCAGAAGAAAGTAGGTTGGAGAACTCCCTGTGAATTATATTGTAATTCATATCAGAAATAAGGCCTGAGTTCTTCGCCACGGTCAAAAGGCTTACTATCTCTTGAACCAAATTCTTACCCTCCTTAGCACCAAGAAGCTTGTTACCCAAATCTCTTAAGCGCCACTTCATTGGCTCAAGATCGGCAAAAAAGCTCGTTATAAGATAGAGGGCGCTGACCAACTTTTCTGTCTTTTTAATGTCTGTTTGCATGTCTTTTATACAATGTCCATTATAGCACGTAATGTCCTTTATGGCAAGTGCTCTCAGTATAGGACATTTAAAAGACACTTAACAATAGACAAACCCTCTCTTGTATTTCGTGTTACAATTGGCAAATAAATACCTATATAAATGGCCAAAAAAGAGAGGAGAGGCAGACGTGGAAACGAGGACTCGGAGTCAATATTTAGCTCTGTATCTGAAGAGACTTGGAATGCTATTTGGGGGGTAGCTTTGGCGGTACTCACCGTCCTCTTTGTTATGGCCTCTTTTGGGCTGGGAGGCCGAGTAGGAGACCTCACGTATAGAGGGCTATCCTTCCTCTTTGGGGTTGGGTACTACTTGGTGCCACTGGTTTGTCTAATGCTTTCTGTATCCTTCTTCCGCTCACACGAAAAGAACTTCGCCCTACCACAAGTTTTGGGTTCCTTCGTCTTCTTCTTCTCCTCCTTAGGAGCTGTGGGATTATTAGCTCCGACTAAGGGAGGGGTCGTGGGTGGAGCAATAGCCAAGCCCCTGCTCTCTCTCTTTGCTATCTATCTATCGCTGATCATCCTCGTAGCCTTAATGGTAGTCTCACTACTCATCATCTTTGACACCTCAATAAAGATAAACTTCCTCTCTCTCTTCAAGAAGATATTTATGTTTAGAGATAAGCCCCAAGAAGCAGAAGGACTCCTACCGGTTGAGAATGAAGCGGTAGACAAAGCAGTAGATAAGATTGAAGAGTCAGAGGAAGAAGATGAAGAACCCGAACCTGTTATAAAAAACTTTGGTAATAAGAAGAAAGAGGAGTCAGAAGGTTTCGCCCCTCTCTTGTTGAAAAAGTCGGGCAAGACTTGGACTCCTCCCCCACTCTCTCTTCTTGAGAGGGATAAGGGTAAGCCTGGAGTTGGCGACATCAAGGCTAACGCCAATATAATCAAAAGAACTCTACAAAACTTTGGCATCATCGTAGAAATGGACGAGATCTCTATCGGTCCATCTGTTACTCGTTATGCTCTAAAACCCGCAGAAGGAGTGAAGTTGTCAAAGATAATGGGTCTGCAGACAAACTTAGAACTTGCTCTAGCGGCTCATCCTGTCCGAATAGAAGCACCGATACCCGGTAAGTCTCTTGTTGGTATAGAGGTACCAAACAGCGCCAAGACCACCATAGGACTTGGCTCTCTCTTGTCCGAAAGAGAGTATGCTGAGAGCAACAAACCTCTCTTGGTGGCTCTTGGTAAGGATGTGGCTGGTGAGTCGCACTTCGCAAACATTGCTAAGATGCCTCATGCACTCATTGCTGGAGCAACAGGAAGCGGTAAGTCTGTAACGATACATGCGATCATCACCTCCCTACTCTTCAGGAACCCACCAGAGAACCTAAAGTTCATCATGATAGACCCTAAGAGGGTTGAGCTAACTCTATACAATAAGATCCCCCACCTTCTCACCCCTGTTATAACCGATGCGAAAAAGGCGATCCTAGCTCTCAAGTGGGCAACCAAAGAAATGGAGAGGCGCTACGAAGTTCTAGAAAAGGAAGCAGTGCGCGACATCGGCTCTTACCACGAAAGCGTAAAGGAGGGAGACTCCATGCCTTATATCGTCATCATCATAGACGAGCTAGCAGACCTTATGCAGGCTTACCCTAGAGAGCTTGAGAGTGCTATCGTCCGCTTGGCCCAGATGTCTAGAGCTGTGGGGATACACCTCCTACTATCAACTCAAAGACCTTCGGTCAACATCATCACTGGACTTATCAAGGCCAACGTCCCCTCTCGTGTAGCCCTACAAGTAGCCTCACAAATAGACTCTCGCACCATCTTGGATGCTCCAGGGGCAGAAAAGCTTCTAGGAGCTGGAGACATGCTCTGGCTCTCCGGAGAAAGGGGCAAGCCTACCCGACTTCAGTCTGCCTTCATATCAGAAACTGAGGTCAAAAAGGTGGTGAAGTACTTGGTAGACAACTATGCTGATGAGCTAAATGACGAAATAAACTTCTCCACGGAGAATACCTCCAATGCCATCTTCTCCTCTACTCTTGGAGATGATGACTCAGATGAGGAAGACGAGCTCTATGAAGAAGCTAGAGAAATCGTCATAGGAGCTGGCAAAGCCTCAACCTCGTTCCTCCAAAGGAAGTTACGCATAGGCTACGCTAGAGCAGCTAGACTTATAGACATCTTAGAAGAAAAGGGGGTTATCGGCCCCGGCTCTGGAGCTAAGCCTAGAGAAGTTATCGGTGTATCCTCAGATGGCACCGCTGAGGGGTTTGGCCAAGACGAAGAATGATAAAAAAGGTTGCAATAACAGTCTTCTTCTTGGTTATCTTGGCCTATGCTCTCTTCCAGGGTAGGTATGTAATCCTAGGACCTAGAGTTGTGATAAACTTCCCCAAAGAGGAGGCTCTTGTAGACATCGGAACATTACTTATAAGTGGAGTCGCGACAAACATAACCCACTTATCGCTAAACGATCGTCAGATATATACCGACAAAGAAGGACACTTTGAAGAAAAATTGATGGCCCAAGAAGGAATCAATATAATTAAACTTAGAGCCCTAGATCGCTTCGGCCGAGAAAAGGTAACACTCCTCCGCGTAATCGCCCAATAACAAATTATTTATGCCTAAAGCAAAGAAAGATACAAAGAAAGCAGAAGAAGGTAGTAAGAACAAAAACATAGACGCTGCCATAGACGCCATTAAAACCAAGTTTGGAGAGGAGGCCATCATGAAGCTTGGTGAGAAGCCAAGAGTTGGTATAGACGCTATCTCAACAGGATCCATAGGACTTGATGCGGCTCTTGGTGTAGGAGGACTCCCACGCGGACGCATTATAGAGATCTTCGGACCAGAGTCATCTGGTAAGACCACCCTCTCTCTACATGTCATAGCTGAGGCTCAAAAGCTTGGAGGACTTTGCGCCTTCATTGATGCAGAACATGCGATGGATCCAGAGTATGCTGCTAGACTCGGGGTAAAAAATGACGAACTCCTCATCTCTCAACCAGAGACTGGCGAGCAGGCCTTAGACATCGTAGAGAGCTTGGTACGAAGTGGCAAGATGGATGTCATAGTTGTGGACTCTGTTGCTGCTCTCACCCCTAGAGCTGAGATTGAGGGAGACATGGAGCAAACCCATGTCGGTCGCCAAGCTCGTCTAATGAGTCAGGCCTTAAGGAAGCTGACTGCAATAGTTGCTAAGAGCAAGACTGTCGTTATCTTCATCAACCAAATCAGGATGCAGATTGGAATGATGTTTGGCAACCCAGAGACAACTCCCGGAGGAAAGGCTTTAAAGTTCTACACATCGGTAAGAATTGATATAAGAAGAATCGCCCAGATAAAGAAGGGCGAAGAAGTTATGGGTGGTCGTATAAGAGTCAAAGTGGTGAAGAACAAGGTCGCTCCCCCATTTAGACAGAGTGAGTTTGATCTTATGTACAACGAAGGAATATCTAGAGAAGGAGAGATGATTGCACTCGGTGAGAAGATGGGCCTACTCAAAAAGAGCGGTAACTCATACGAGTATGAAGATACTAAACTTGGGAGAGGATACGATGCGACTCGCCAGTTCCTCCGTGAGAACAAGCCTATAGCCAACCAAATACTCAAAGAGATTAGACAAAAGTTGAAGGAAGAGTAGAATAGCGTCTCTATATGCTTGAATACAACGAAATAACAGAACGCAAATACATCGTGTTTGAAGGCGAGCCTTACGAGGTCCTCTCCTCTCACGTCTTCCGCAAACAACAGAGGAAGCCAGTAAACGCTACTAAGATGCGCAACATGCTTACAGGGCGCATCGTAGAGCACTCCTTCCACGTATCAGACAAAGCAGAAGAGGCAGATATATCTAAAAGAGAAGTGAAGTACTTGTACACGAACAAGGGAGAGTACTGGTTCTCTGACCCAACTAACCCATCAAAGCGCTTTGAGCTACCAGTAGAACTCATCGGTAACGCAGGTAAGTTCCTCAAAGAAAATATAGTTGTAGACGCCCTTATATATGATGACGGATCCGAAGACGGTAAGACCATAGGCCTCAAACTCCCTATCAAAATGGAGTTGAAGGTCACCGAAGCTCATCCTGCCGTAAAGGGTAATACAGCCCAAGGAGGCACCAAGGCTGTAGTGCTTGAGACAGGAGCTGAGATACAAGTACCTATGTTTATAAACGAGGGAGATGTGGTGCGGGTTAACACTGAGACAGGTCAATACACCGAACGAGTCTAACAAAAAGGCCCCTCTCGGGGCCTTTTTGTTTAACGACTAACGTAAGGCAAGAGTCCCATAAAGCGTGCACGCTTGATGGCCACCTCAACAGACTTCTGGAAGCTGACTGGCAAACCACTTCTCTTCCTTGATTGGATACGAGCATGAGGAGTGATGAACTTCCTTAGAGTGTCTGCGTCCTTGTAGTCTATGTTGTCGTAATTTACTTCTGGGTTCTTCATTGATTTGATCTTAATTTATTCTTCTTAAAAGGGGATGTCATCCAAACTAATGCTTTCCTCTGGGTAATCTATCGTCTCCATTGGAGGAACACTGCTTTTGTCTTCTTCTGCCTTTGGAGCTGATGCAGGAGTGCTTGACCCTTGTGACCTTGGACCAAACTGGACTCTGTCTGCAACTATCTCTGTCCTGTAGTTCTTCTTGCCATCGGGACTGTCCCAACTTCTGGTTTGCATCCTACCCTCAACCAAGACAGATGAGCCCTTGCGGAGGAACTGGGCAACTGTCTCTGCTTGTCTGCCGAAAACTACAATGTTGTGGTAATCTGCCGACTCTTGTTTAACGCCGTTCTTATCCTTCCAAACTCTATTGGTAGCGACAGAAAAGCTTGTAACCTGAATACCTGAGGGCAGAGACTTCATCTCTGGATCTCGGGTCAAGTTGCCTATAACTAGAGCTTTGTTCAAATACATAGATTTATTCTACCACTTTCTCAACAGGCTCTGCTGGGCCACCCCCCTCAGCCTCAAGAGCAGCCTCTTCTAAGGCCTTCTCCCTCTCCTCACGAGCCTTAATAGCTGAAGCAAAGGTAAACTTGGTCTCTCTGGTGGTCTTGATAAGCAGGTGTCTTAGAACCTCATCTAGGCCCTTAACTGCCTCTGCTATCTCGTTTGCTGTCTGACCTACTCCCTCAAACTTGACCCAACCTATGTAAGCCTCATCTACCACATATTTCCTAGCACCAATGTTCTTAGACATTGTATAGGCTAAGTCTGTGTGTATTGGGTCCTCGGAGTCTAGCTCCTTGGCTCCTGCCTTCTTTATGATTCCTTTGATAGTGTCGACCACTTCAGGGAGCTTGTCCTCAGCAATGCTTGGAAGAACCAAGTAGCTAAGTTCATAAACAAGCGCCTCCTTGCGGTCTTCTGTAATGGACATCAGTTTTGATGTTAACTTATAAACCTCAGTCCCGCCTAAACGGGATACAGAAGAGGTCCCACTACCCTATCATGCGGAGGGCATTCCCCACAAGCTCTTTGGAAACAAGCTCCAAATCCTCCCCTCTTATCTCGGCAATCTTCTTCACCACCTCACTCACGTAGCTTGGTTCATTCCTCTTTCCTCTATAGGGAGCTGGAGCAACATATGGAGCATCGGTCTCGCTCATAAGCATCTCTATTGGAGCGTTTCTTATAACCTCATCATAATCTCTCGCAAAGGTGATAACACCAGTAAAGGATGTTGTGAAGCCTATGGCCCAAAATCTTTGAGCTTCTTCCAAGCTCCCAGCAAAAAAGTGGATGTTGCCACGAAGCTTATCACCATGGACCTTCTTTAACCCCTCCAACTTTTCTAAGAGCTCTTGGTAGGCACTGCGAGAGTGGATCATTAGGGGCTTATCATGCTCTAGAGCAAAATCAATTTGTTCGTCAAAGAGCTTGTCTTGCCTCTCAAAATCTTCTTCCTTCTTTGCATGGAAGAAGTCAAAACCGCACTCACCTACTGCCACTACCTTTGGGCTCTTCATCAATTCCTCAAACTTCTCTCTCTCAAAGACTCTGGTTGGATTGTCTACTGGGTGTACTCCTATGCACGCATATATCCCCTCATACTTTTGTGCCAGATCTACCGCCCATCTTGAAGACTCATAGTCCGTACCAACTACTATAGTGTGAGTCTCTGCCTCTCGGAGTCTCTCTATAACAGCATCAATATCAGCTTCAAAGTCCTTGAAGTTTAGGTGTGAGTGGATGTCAAAGTACTTAGGCATTAAGTCTGGGGAATAAATTCTCTGGCTTTTTATTGGCTTTGGTTGCTTCTACTATCTTTTCTGCTATCTTTGGCATAAAAGGCTCAAGCAACTTTCCAATACGATATAGATTTAGGGACAAGTTCTTGATTATCTCCTTATCTTTTGTCTCCCAAGGTTTCTTCTCTTGGATTTCCCTATCAAGTTCAGCAATCTTATCCCATATATAATCTATAACTAAATCAAATCTATACTCCTCAATCTTTTCTTTAGGATAACCATCAAACGCATAACCATATGTACTCCAATCTGTAGATTCATCCAAATTATCTTCAGCCATCTTCATCACCCTAGCAACCAGATTACCCAACCCATTTGCTAACCCAGCGTTATACCACTCATCAAGGCGCTCCCAAGTTACATCGGTGTCCTCTGTAGAGTGGACGTGTCTAAGTAGTAGGTACCTTGTAGCATCTGTGCCGTACTTCTCTACCAAGTCAAACGGACTTATAACGTTACCAAGAGACTTGCTCATCTTCTGTCCTCCCGAAGTGATGAAGCCATGGTAGAAGACTTGGTCTGTCGGCTTAACATCAGCAGACATGAGCATGGCTTGGAACATCAGAGACTGGAAGCGAACTTGGTCCTTGCCTGCCATTTGAAGAGTGTGCCCGTTTATCCAAAACTTCTCAAAGCTCCCCTCTTCTTTGGGCCAACCCAGAGTAGATATGTAGTTGGTTAAGGCGTCAAACCACACATACATCACCTGAGTAGCGTCGTCTGGCACTGGTATACCCCAAGAGAGGCGAGACTTCTCTCTTGAGATACTGAAGTCCTCCAAGCCATCCTTAACAAAGTTGAGAGCCTCCTCTCTCCTCCAATTTGGAACTATAGAATCCCCTCTCTCTAAATATTTCAAAAGATCTGGCGCATACTTACTAAACCTAAAGAACCAGTTCTTCTCCTTCATTAGACGTGGTTCTGTGTCATGGATAACGCACTTGCCGTCTGCCATATCTCTCTCTGTCAGGTATCTCTCGCACCCAACACAATAGAGGCCCTCAAACTCCTTCTCATAAATATCCCCCTTATCCTTGCACCTCTTCCACATCACTTCCGCTGCCTTAACATGGTCTTCATCCGTAGTGCGGATAAACTTGTCGTAAGAAAGATTTAGAGATTTCTTCAGCTCCTCAAACTTACCGGCATATAAGTCCACATACTCCTTCACATCCTTGCCTGCCTTATCAGCTGCTTCAAATATCTTTTGCCCATGTTCGTCAGACCCAGTGTTGAAGAACACGTTATCACTCCCTAACTTCTCTCTAGAATACCTAGCAAAGGCATCTGCCTGAAGTATCTCCAAGGCAAAACCGATGTGTGGGTCGGCATTAACATACGGTAGTGTCGTGGTTATGTATTGAGCTTTTTTCTGACTCATCAACTTTTGTTATCTACTCGTCTATAGAAACCTTGACCTTATCCTTCTCCAAATCAGAGATAAACTCAATGAAGATAGCTGCTAGTGGAACGGAGATGATCATTCCAAGAAAGCCGGCAAGTTTAGCTCCGATAAGTAGAGCTAGGATAGAAACCATTGGAGGCACTCCTATAACCTTCTTTACCACGAGAGGATATATAAGCTGGTTCTCAAATTGCTGAATGATAACGAAGAGACCTGCGACAAGTAGGGCTAACGACATGCCATCGTGTCCAAAAGCGATGATGACAGCAGGGATAGCAGCAAGTATCGGACCGAACAAGGGGATAATCTCAAAGAGACCTGCCCCCACCGCCAAGAGGAGTGCATTGGGGATACCTATAAGCAAGAGTCCAAGGTAAGTTAGCACAGCGATGATAACCGACATCAACAACTGCCCTTGCATCCAAAAGCCAATCTTCTGTCTAGAACGGTTCCAAAGATCCAAGATGTACTTCTCCCTCTTAATAGGAGTAACTATACGAAGGAACTTCCCAACTCCATCCTCCTGCACAGCTAGGTAGAAAGAAAGAATGACGATAAGTATAAAACTCGTGATGCCTCCGAAGAGAAGTGAGGCTGAAGAAACAACTCCTTGAGAGAAGGATAGGAGCATGGTATTTATCTGCTCACTAATATTGGCTATGTCAAAGGAAGAACCCAGAGAGCCTGCAGAAAGCGAGTTCGTATAACCAGAGATATTAGATATAAATCCTGATACCTCGCCCAAAAGTGGCAAGAACAAGAAGTAGAAGAGTCCCGCAAAGAGGATAGCCGATACTATGTACACTCCTAGGATGGTCGGTAGCCTTGGGACACCTCTCTTCTTCGCCCACGAAGCGGCTGGCTCCACGGCACTAGCTATAACAATAGAAGCAAGGATTACCAAGAAGACATCCCTTATCATATAAGCAGCGAAGGCTAGAGCCACCACCACCACGCCCCGTATCCAACTACCAGTAGAAATTGTCATAAGACCATCATAACACCAAGAGTTTCTTCAGGCGAGACTTGTCCTTGAATGCTCCCACAATAGCCAGATTCATACTGTTCTTAGTAAGAAACTTGTTTGCAACTCTGAGCAAATCCTTGGCAGTTATGGATCTGATGTCTCTCTCTAGATCCTTAGGGTTCTTCATCTTTCCACGGAGAACTTCTTGCTCTAAATAATACTCAGCCAAGGCGTCTGAGGTCTCAAGCCTCATATACATCCCACCAATTAGTAGATCTTTTGTCTTCTTTAGCTCCTTCTCATCGACGAGTTCTTCCTTCAGCTTCTTACACTCATGAACCAATGCCTTGACCACCTCCTCCACCCTGTTCTTGTCTACTCCGGTAGATATGGTTAAGTAGCTATGGTCGGTGTAATCACACATCTCACTTCTTACGTAGTAGCAGACTCCCATCTCCTCTCTAAGCTTCTGGAAGAGTCTTGAGGACATGCCCTTACCAAGCACTCCAACAAGCAAGCCTAGAGCCAAGCGCTCCTTCTCCGCTCCTAGCTTCGTCTTGAAGCCAAGTATCATATGAGTCTGGTCTGTGTCCTTCTCAAAAACTTTTATCTTTGGCTCACTTTGCACGGAGGAAACTTTGTCCTTACCAAGCTTCTTACCAGTGCGAATATCTTTAAAATACTTCTTAACACCACTCAATACCTGACTCTCTCTAATGTCTCCAGAAACTATAATGATAGTCTTGCCTGCTACATAGTGCTTAGCTCTGTAGACTTCAAAGTCCTCTTTCTTGAAGGTCTTTATATTCTTCGCAGGACCAAGTATCGTCCTACCTGCTGGAGTGTCACCATACATAAGCTCGGCAAAGACATTCCACACCTTCCTCTGTGGGAGATCCTCATACATAGAGATCTCTTGAAGTATTACTCCTCTCTCCTTTTCTAACTCTTCTTTCGGAAGAGTGGGATTTAGATATATATCAGAAACTATCTCCAAAAGTTTAGGGAAGTGCTTCTTCTCCGCTTTAGCCCAGTAAGCAGTCATCTCGTTACTGGTAAAAGCGTTTGACTCTGCCCCCAAACCATCAAGCTCTTTAGAGATATCCATAGAAGTTGGACGCTTCAAAGTTCCTTTAAAGACCATGTGTTCCAAGAAGTGCGAGAGTCCGTTCTCCCCCTTCTCCTCATAGTTAGACCCCGTTTCAACCAAAGCCATTACTGTCACCGCAGGACTCTTGGCAGGTATATGAATAATCCTTAACCCGTTAGGGAGTGTAATCTTTTTGTGCTTCATAGAGGCTTAAGAGTACCTTAGGCTAGAGCTTCTTTCAAATCTTCTATCTTTATCCTCTTTTGCTCTCCGGTATCTCTGTCTCGGACTGTTACAGTGCCCTCTAGCTCCTTCGTCTCGCCCAAAGTATCAAAGTCTACGGTAATGCAGTATGGGGTACCCACCTCATCTTGTCTTCTGTATCTCTTGCCAATGTTGCCGTTGTCATCAAACTCAATGTTGCCAAACTCGCTCTTAAGCATCTTGTATACCTCTCTCGCCTTATCTACCAACTCTTTTTTGTTCTTAAGAAGTGGGAAGACGGCTGCACGGATGGGTGCGATGTCTTTTGGCAACTTCAAGTACACTCTCTCCTCTCCGCCAAGCTTATCCTCTGTATAAGCCGAGACGAGAGTGGCCAAGATGGTCCTATCTACTCCAAGTGACGGCTCTATGACGTGAGGGATGAATCTGTCTCCACTCTCCTCGTCAAAGTACTCTAGTGCTTGACCAGAAGATGTTGAGTGCTGGCGAAGGTCGTAGTCTGTCCTATAAGCTAACCCCCAAAGTTCTTTGCGACCAAATGGGTACTCAAACTCAAAGTCTATAGTCTTCTTTGAGTAATGTGCTCGGTCTTTATCCTCCACATCAAGCTCATGAACTTCGTCTATGCCAACTTTCTTCGCAAAGTCGTGCATTGCCTGCCTCCACATCTCAAAGCTCTTCTCCCACTCACCCTCCTTCACAAAGTACTCAACCTCCATCTGCTCGAACTCGCGCTGACGAAAGATAAAATCTCTAGGTGAGATCTCGTTTCTAAACGCCTTACCCACTTGAGCGATACCAAAGGGTAGCTTGGGGTGGAAGGAGTCCACCACGTTCTTGAAGTTTACAAATATACCCTGCGCAGTCTCTGGGCGAAGATAAGAAGTTGTCGCCTCCTCACCCGCACCCACAGAGGTCTTAAACATTACGTTGAACTGCTCACCATTCTCCATTGGGTCTGCAAAGCCTGCGACATGGCCCGAGGCTTCCCAAACTTTTGGGTTCATTATGATAGCTGCGTCCAGACCATAGACATCCTCTCTCTCATCGCGAAACATCTTAAGCCAGAGTTTCTTCACGTTCTCTTTAAGCAAAACACCTAATGGGCCATAATCCCAAGTACCAGCCAGACCCCCATAGATCTCAGAGCCTTGGTAGATGAAGCCCCTCCTCTTCGCTAGTGATATCAGTTTGTCCATAATTACTCGCCTACTTTACAACAATTTCGTCTCCTTGGACATACTGAGGATCGGTTGAAATCATAGTGGTTACAGCTGGATGACTTACTCTAATAGGGCTGTTGGTAAAGGAGTCAACACCAGTAAGGACAATATTGCCAAACAAAACTGGTACTCCTCCAACTTGCCCCAAAGAAGGGATGAGAGACACCCTAAAGCTCATCTCCCTGCTTGATGAGGTGAAGCCAGTGCCAGATGGCAACTTGTCTAAGTTCCACGTCATAGTACGGGTAGATTCGTTATAAGAAACTCTGGGGTTACTTGGTGGAGAGATGTCTTCGGCCCACTGCACATTGGCACCAAGTTGACCGGTAATGACAACATCTTCTATGTCATTCCTTGTATTGGATGTGGTTAGAGTGATGGTGTAGGTGGTCTCTTCTTCGGCTTTTGGTGGGATACTTCCACGGTTTACAAACGGACCGATAGAATACAAAGACTTAGCGCTAAGAGAGACCTCTGAAGCAATCTTGACCAACCTCGTCTCACTAACCTTAAGTGTGCCAGAGGTTCCTTGAGCTCTACCAGTTAGTGATACCGTTAGCTCTATCTCTTGGTTAGACGAGCCTAAAGGCAAGCTCTGAAGAGAGGCGAACTCAAAGGATACTGTGCTTGTGTCACCAGGAGCTAGAGCTCTTAAGTCCTGAGAGTTTGACTCATCCCAAACTATTGAGTTGGTCGTTGAGTTGTAGAAGCCGCCTGATCTTGGTCTTACAGAGAGCTTGTCTAAGGGGGCCCCAGTAATCCTTACTTCAAGAACTGGGTTGGACAAACTTTCTAACAAATTGTTCTTGATGGTGATGGTACCCTGGACTTGCTTCCCCACAGGAGCAACATACTCATCAGAAATCTCGTTGTTGAGTCTTATACTCAAGTCTATAGACGGCCTCTCAATGGATACACTCATAACTTGTGAAGCAAGCAATGTATCTATGGACTCATTATCTCCTTCTCCAGAACCGACAAAGAAACGGAAAGTTCTCTCCTCCTCGTTCTCTCCAATAAGAGAGCCTCTAAGAGAGACAGTCTTCTTGGTCCCAGGAGCCAAGTCTCCAAGAAGCCAAAGTCTCTTATCCTTATCGCTAGATACTGGGGTGGATGTCCTAAGAGAGAAGCCGTATGGATACTCTGCACGAAGGATGACATTCTTAAGCAACTCAGATGAGTTGGCTACGATTGTTGCTGTGGTTACAAACTCCTCTCCAGAGCCAACTCTGTCTGGACGAGATAGTGTGACAGTAACAGGAGCGGAACCTATAGTGAGAGATGAGGACTTCTCTTTGGTGAAGGTAGCATTTGAGCCCTTGACTCTATAATCCACCAAGACCCTTATCTCCTTAATCTCACCCTCCTTACCTAAGAATATGGCTTGGATGTTCTTGGTTATCTTATCTCCAGGAAGCAGGTCTTCTAGGGCTTCCTCTACATCACCAAGCTCTATGGTTTGGTTGTCTACACTCCTCGTCCCACTTGGATACAAGATGTCCAAGTTGACATTATCAAGCGTTGCATTGTTTTTGTTTGTGATAGTGATAGCAAGCTCTACGACACTCCCTGCCGAGATGCTTACAGGACCATCAATGCTTATTTCCAAATTCTTACTTGAGATGAAGTTGTCTCCGTTGAAGTATATAAGTGAGGCAGCTATAGCGGCACAAATAGCAAATAGTATAGAGACGAAAAAAATTCTCTTTATAATAGGATGATGTTCTGCGTACTGACGAGGAGAGGCTAGCATTTCGTCTATATCTCCAGACTGCCAATCCGAAGGAACTGGTTTGGACTCCACCTCGCTTATCGGCTCACGCATATCCTCTGGAGGACGGTACTTCGTCCTAGAGTATAAGCGATCATTCATCCTATCAAGCTGACTCCTAGATCTGTTGTCTCTATTGTTGGGCATAATTTATACAATTATACATTAGTCGAGACCACTAGCTCGTATACCATCGTTTACAAAGACCAAGAACTTCTTCCTGTCTGACCTAACCTCAAGTATCCCCTTCGGCACAGCTTCCTTAGATAAATAACCCAAGTGTGACAGCAAGCTCGCTACTGTCATAAGCTCCCAGTCTGCCAAACTAGACTCATCAAAGTCTGGCTTACTCAAAGCCTCCAAAGACTTCTTAAATTCTAGAAAGAGGTCTGTATTTTTGTCCTCGCCTCTTACTAACCGCAAAATAAGACTGGTAATCCTGTAGATAGAGAGTAGACTCTCTCTCCTCTCTCTAAGAGTTGGTACTACTTCAATAAGCAAGGAGACAGTGGTCATGCGCCAACTCCTCTTACCTCTTACCAAAGAGACCTTAACGATGCTTAAATCTCCTAGAGCGGGAGCAGTTCTTGACCCCATCTTCCTCACTCCGCGAGCTGTGGCATAAACAAGACCCAGATCTTCTGTAAGTATGGCCAAGGTTTTATCTGCCTCTTTGGAAGAGTGACTCCTTAGCACTATACCTATTGTGGTATAGATGTGGTGAGACATTAGTCTATAAGTAACTTGGTATTGGTAGCCCGCTCAATAGCCTCTCTGTGCTTCTTGTACAGATCCTTGTCTTCCTCTGGAGCAAACTCCATCTGGTCTGTTGGCTTCAAGTTCTTCTCCTTCCTTGTTTCTTGGATATTGCGGATTATCTCTCGCACCTTCCCCTCTTCTATAAGCTCTGGGGTGAGAGTCGTGTCTAGATAAATCTCTTGTTCCAAATTTTCCTTTATCTCTACCTCCTTAACGTTCACCTCATCTTTTATAAGTTCCAGATAGCCAGCTTCAAGCTTCTTGCTTTTGGCTTCTAGTTTTTGGAGTGGTTGGCGAATCTTGATATTGGCTCTGGAACGAGCTTCCAAAGCAAGCGAGACGATGCCCCTCACGTTGTCCATGTCTTCTATAATATCTTTAGATTTGTTACCAAATAGAGAGAATCTCTTCTTCATCTCTGGCCAAGCTTCAAGATGCACACTCTCTACATCACTCTCAATCCTCAACTTCTGATACAACTCCTCTGCGGCAAAAGGGGCAAATGGTGCTAGAAGTTTGGAGAGAGACTTCAATACATAATAAAGAGTCTGCTTCGCTTCCTTGTCTTCTTGCTTTAGCCTATCTCTAGAACGACGGACATACCAAGTAGAGAGATCCTCTATAAAGTCACGTACATTTCTTACCGGCTCTAAGAGCTTATAATCTTCTATATATTTAGTATTCTCCTCAATCAAATTTCTCAACTTTTCTAATATCCAGACATCAAGAATGTTCTTTGATTCTGGTTGCTTATTGTTTTCCAAACTCTTGTCTCTATACAAATCATAGAAGGTGTAGACGTTGTCTATAAGGTTAAAGACTCTCTTGTTTATCTCCTCCACACTCTTCTCATCAAAGTTCTTGGGCTCACCAGGTTGGTTGACCGAGTACATCCAAAGACGCAATACGTCCACACCATACTTCTCTATCGCAGAGAAGGGCTCAACAATGTTGCCTACCGACTTACTCATCTTCTTGCCCTCCTTATCCATTATGAGCCCTAGACAAATTACATTTTTGTAGGCTAGACCTTTGCCCAAAATAGCTCCAACTGCATGCATGGTGTAGAACCATCCACGGGTTTGGTCTAGACCTTCGGAGATAAAGTCTGCTGGGTAGCTGGTGCCAGAGGCTACCGGCACAGCCCCAGAGTCGAGCCATACATCCATCACCTCCTTGGTACGCTTGTACTCCTTGCCATCCTTAACTAGCACTATGTCATCTATATATGGCTTGTGTAGATCTAGCTGATAATCCGAGTTGTGAGGCAAGGGTACAAAAGGTAGGTCTCTTACTTCAGCATTCTGAAACCTTTTAAACTCTTTGATAAATATGTGAGTCTTCGGCACATGGTACTCCTTGTGTCTTGGGTCATAGTAGCCAGACACGACAAAAGAGAGCCATGCAGGTCCGCCATGAGTTACTATCAAAATGTTTTTGCCCTTATACTTCTCCTCAATTTCGTACAAGCACTCTCCCACTCTTCTGCCCACCTCTCTTAGAGACTCACCACCACCTATAACCTCCTCATACCAATTGGGTCCAACGTTATATACGTGGTTGTGATACTCCTCCCAATTCTTACCGTCATAACTTCCTGGATTTATCTCCCGCAATCTCTCGTCAAAAATAATGTCGGACTCATTGAAACCTATTTCTCTCGCAACTATCTGTGCAGTCTCTTTTGTACGAGCAAAGGGGGATGAAATTATTAAATCTATTTTTTTATCCTCCAGAGTTTTAGCATTCTTCTTAACTTGGGCTCTACCTTCTTCGGTTAGGTGATCATTGGCTTCGTTCTTATAACTAACAAGATCTTGCTTGTTACACTCTGAGCCACCATGACGCATCACAAAATACTTGTTGCCACTCTTCTTCGTATACTCTCTTATGGTATCAACCGAATCAATGACCAGTTTCTCCCCATCTTGAGACAGCCATACAGGCAGAGGCGTGCCCCAGTAGCGCTCACGCGATATAGCCCAGTCCTTAACCTCTCTTAGCCACTCACCGAAGCGCCCATTCTTGATGTAACTTGGCTCCCAGTTTATCTTCTCGTTCTCCTTCATTAGCTCGCTACGGAGCTCCGACATCCTTATATACCAAGAGTCACGTGCATAGTATATGAGACGAGTCTTACACCTCCAGCAGAAGGGATAGGAGTGAGTATAGTTCTCCTTCTTATACAAAAGTCCTCTGCTCTGGAGATCCTTCAAAACATCTACAGCCAAGCTCTCGTCTGTCACACTTCTACCTTCTAACCAATCAGTACCTTTTATAAAAGTCCCATCTGGAGAAACCATGTGTTGCTTGGGCAAACCAATCTTACTACCCAAGTCAAAGTCCTCCTGACCATACATCACAGCAGTGTGCACAATACCTGTGCCATCTTCTGTCGTAACGAAGGGTGCTGTATAAACTCTGAAGGTTTTGTCTGTCGGCTTTATAAAGTTATAAAGTGGCTCATACTCCATACCCACCATCTCACTACCTTTGTGCTCGGCGATTATTTCGTACTCTTCTGTAAGAACCGAGAGTCTCTCCTTAGCCAAGACGAGTATCTCCTCACCAACTTTAGCCTCTACATAAGTTATATCCTCTCCGACAGCCAGAGCTAGGTTGCCAGGGAGAGTCCATGGAGTTGTCGTCCACGCGACGAAGTATGCTTTGTCAAAACCAACAATCTTGAACTTCGCATAAAGCGACAAATCCTTTACATCTGTATAGCCTTGCGCCAACTCATGAGAGGAGAGCCCTGTACCACACCTTGGGCACCAAGGTACGACCTTGTAGTCCTTGTACAAGAGCTTCTTCTTATCGGCTTCGGCAACAACGTTCCAAACCGACTCTATATATGAGTTCTTGTATGTGATATATGGATCCTTGAGGTCTACCCAGTAACCAATGCGATCGGTGAACCTCTCCCAGATGTCCACATACTTCCACACGCTCTTCTTACACTCTTCGTTAAACTTGGCTACACCGTACTCCTCTATCTCCTTCTTGCTCTTTAGGCCCAACTGCTTCTCTACCTCAAGCTCTACAGGCAGACCGTGAGTGTCCCAACCCCCCTTCCTCGGCACCTTGTACCCACGCATCGTCTTATAACGAGGTATGGTGTCCTTGAAAGCTCTAGCCTCTAGGTGGTGTATGCCAGGCTTGCCGTTAGCTGTAGGTGGCCCCTCGTAGAAGACAAATTCGCCCTTAGGCGAAGGCTTCTCGAGTGACTTCTCGAATATCTTGTTGTCCTTCCAAAATTGTAAGACTTTCTCTTCCCTTTCCGATCTAGAAAGGCCTTTATCTTCAGCCATTGTCAGACTACTTTATCACTTTTAAATCAAAATTACATCTTCTCTGGAGCAGGAATACCTAAGATGCTTAGACCATTCCTCATCACAATCTTGAAGGCTTCTACTATAGCCAAACGATACTTGCTCTCCGGGTCATCGCTTATCACTTGCTCTGTAGCGTAGAAGTGGTTGAAGGAGGAGGAAAGCTCTGTAAGATAAGTTACCAAATGGTGTGGGGCATACTCCTCGCCCACTCTCTCCACCACTTCGGGGAAGCGGTATAAGAGTCTCTCAACTTCGTGAGTCTCTTTCCTATCTGCCTTCGTATCTCCTTTGCTCCCAGCTTTTTCTATTACAGAGTTGGCGCGAGCGTGTGCGTATTGTAAGTAGACACCCGAATCTCCATCGGTTGAGACTGACTTCTCGATATCAAAGATGATGTCGTTGCCTATAGACTGGCGGAGGATCATATACTTGATAGCTCCTATGGCTACTCTCTCATCATCCTTCACCCTCTCACGTATCTCACTGATAAGAGTGTCGGCAGTTATAACCTCGCCAGTACGAGAGCTCATCTTGCCTGTAGGTAAGCGGAGCATACCGTGTGGCAGGTGCTTCGTAGCGGAGGCGAGCTCTGGATACATTTGCGCAAGTGCGGTGAGCATCACCTTGAAGTACTCCTTTATCTCGTTGCCTGTCACTACTACCGACTTTGTGTACTTCCACTTCTTGTACTTGTTGACCGCATTACCAAGATCCTTGGCCTCATAGGTTGGAAGCTTGTGCCTGTTTATAAAGACTCTAGTGTGGAGCTTGGGGTCAAACATCTCTCCTCTAAAGACTATGGCTCCTTCTGACTCCTCAAAAATCTTCCCCACGTTCTTCTCCACAAGCTCCTTACCAAGCTTGCCCGCCTCAGATTCAAAGAAGTAGTAGTCAAACTTGGTCCCCAACCTCTTATATATATCTTCAAAGTACTTGAGACTTGCCTTCCTACCCTCTTCGTAGACCTTGTTTATCGCCTTGTCGCTTCTATCGAAAATCTTTTTGTTTATCTCTTCTATCTCCTTCCTTGCCTCAAGGTTATCTACATAGGCCTTTGCTCCCAAGGGGTATGCACTCTTCCAATCACCATGGAAGTAACCCCAGATAGCCATAGCGATGTGCATACCTGTATCTCCTTGGTAGTTGGCTCTCCTTACATCGGCCCCACTCCACTCTATAGCACGAGAGACAGCCTCGCCTATGGTGTTGCTCATCAGGTGCCCGATGTGGAACTCCTTGAAGGGGTTCGGGTCTGTATACTCAACCATAACCTTCTCTCCCTTTAGCTTCTTGAGTCTTCCATACTTCTTGTCTTGCTTTATAACCTCCTTAAGAGAGTCGACAAAAAACTTTTTGGACAAATAGAAGTTGATGAAGCCGGGACCGACCATCTCTACTCTCTCCACCTCTTCAGGCTTGTTCTTGCTCAAATAATCAAAGATCTCTTGCTTCCTACTTTGGTTCTTTATACCAACGTTTGTAGAGTAGTCCCCCATCTTGAGGTCTACCGGATGCTCCACGACAAAGCTCGCATCGACGATACCAACATCCTCTAAAGCTCGCTTGATTAGATTAAATATAGTTTCTCTCACCCACTCATAATAGCTGAAACGAGAGGTAAAAGAAAAAGCCCGCTCTCCAGAGCGGGCTTTGGACTTAGTGGCTTAGAAGCGCACGTAGAGCCCCATTGTAGAAGTCGTTCCAGACTTCAACTGGGGTACGAGAGGCGTCTAGCTCTCGCACGTTGCCGATACTTGCAAACTCACGATAGCCCTGCCGAACCCGATTATGAAAACCGAGGTCCATCTCGTCGAAAAGGTTGCGGTCCTTGGCACCATGCTTTCTCTTAAGACCGACCATAGGGTCAATGTCGAGATAGATGTAAGTAGGCACCACACGGCCTCCAAACATAGACTCTCTGACCTGACGGAAGGTGGTCTTCAGTTGATGGTGTTCCTCACCAAAGATCTGGTAGGCAAAGGTAGACATATCAAACCTGTCTGAGACTACATCAACCCCAGCTTCTAGGGCCGGTACAATCTTCTGGGCAATGTGATCAGCTCTTGCCGCCCAGAAGAGATGGAAGCGGGTCTCTGCATCGAAGCTCTCCCCTTCCTTAGAAAAAAGTAGGGAGCGAATCTTCTCCGCAAAAGGGGTACCACCCGGCTCTCGGGTCACGATGAGCTTCTTCGGATCAGACATCTCCCCCAATCGCTTAATGATGGTGGACTTGCCCGAACCTTCGCCCCCCTCAACCACAATCAATCGTCCGCGCTTCATAAAGAGCTCCTGTGTACAGGTTTTTGATCTTCAGTAAGCGTAAACTCTTCCGAGTTGGAGTCAATATTGACTCAAAGAAAAAGGCGGGGTGTTAACCCGCCAGTTGTCTACTCATCCGAGAGAGAGAGTACAAAATCAGTCAAAGTCTCATCGCCTCGCATTCCCTCAAGAACGGCTTCCCGAGATGTAAGCTTCGAGAAGTCATGTTCACCCTTGAGGGTCTTCCGATATTGGATCCACTTGGGTCCGAAGTTCCCTCCTTGTGGTCCTAGGAATGCCCCCGTGTGATCGTGGGTCGTTGCCGGATGCTCGAAGGGCGAAGTGTGACCACTACTCTGGAGCCGATCAGCAAGCTTTAGGTCTTCGTCAAGACTCCGCTTGCCATCGTGAGTAAGATAACTTACCCGCGCGCAACGCCCAGAAGAAATTCTGGCAAGAACCCACGGGTCACCAACCTCCGAACGGTCTTCGTCGAAGATGTAAGGAAGGTGCCACTCCATATGGTCAAGCTCAACCGGTTTGCTTGTGCTATGAGCCTTAGCCATCGCTATTGCGAGAGCTTGGATCTCTGGCTGAGCCATTGGAGATGCCCGAAGGGCGTAGAAGTTCCGCCAGTAGGTTCCTGTAACGATCACCGTGTGCCAAGCATATGGCTCCAACACTCGGTTAGCGTGTTGCTTGTGAACACCAACAGAAAGCATCTTCATCTTCAAAGCAACATCTCGATACTCTTGGCAGAGTTGTTCAATCTGTTCACAGGCAGCAATAGCCCGTAGATCCTCCTTAGCATCTTTCACGATCTGATATGTTCCACCAGCAAGGAAAAAAGCTTGGATGATTGAGACATCTCTGCCGATGAGCCAGTTATTCCTAGCAGAATCACTATCCTTACCAGAAACCTCTTCGGCCGACTGCATTCCAGCCTTGTTCCTACCGAAGGCCATCGGTACAAATGGATGTTCCAGAAGCTCCAATAGACGCTTCCAAACAGGGATTGCTCTCGAACTCGCCGAGTTACGAGAAAGGACTCGGTGTGTGTTGAACTCCGCGAGGATAAACCTCGGGAAGGTCAGCTCGAAAGTTGTCAGACGACTTCCATCGTGGGAGCTGTCTGCTACGACTTTCGCTTGGATACCTACGCGTTCAGTTTGCACAGAAACCTCTGGTTGATGTTTGAAGGTCCTAAATCCAAACGAACACTACCATAAAGTTTTCTTACAAACAACGAAGAAAAAGCCCCGTGATGCATCACTGCATCACGGGGTGTTTTGTTATCGAGGCGGAAGCTTGAAGCCATGTGACTCTGCAGTACCATGAAGACGAAAAGAAGGCTTCTTCTCAACGAAGATCTCTCGCTCAAAGGCAAGAACCAAATCCACCACCTCATCGAAGTTGGAATACTTCACCAACTTGAAGTCTGGGTGAGTGATACCTGCGATCAAGCGACTTGGGTTGTTGTCCTTGGAGGCCAAACCAAGAACTGGCTTGCCTCGAAGTTCAATCGCAGTAGACATCTCATAACCAAGACCAAGCGACGGAAAGTCGAGAAATGCAACCATGAGGTCACACCCAGCAACGTGGTTATGGATATCCAGCTTGTACACATCTTGATCGGTCCCTGGGTGAGGATACAGAAACTTGAGAACTTCAAAGTGCTTATCTAGCAGTTCTCTCGTCTCCTTCACTCTCTCTACATACCATTCAGAAGCACCTTGCAGGGCACAACCAACGTAGAGCTTACGCTTGGGCACTTGAGTCTCCTTGTGTTGAGATCTTTTCTGAGAGACAGATTACTTTATATACAAAACAAAAGCAAAAGAGTCTTACTTCACCTCCACACCCATTGAGCGAGCAGAGCCTTCAATAATCCTCATTGCGGCGTCTATGTCGGTAGCGTTGAGGTCGGCCATCTTCTTCTCGGCTATAGCCCTCACTTGTGCCTTAGAAATGGAACCAATTTTAGAAGTATTTGGCTTGCCACTACCCTTCTCCTTACCCAAGGTCTTGAGTATTAGGTTAGCTGCAGGCTCGGTCTTGTAGATCATCCCATAAGTACGGTCATCGTAGACCTCAACCACTGTAGGCACTATCTCACCTACTCTGTCCTTGGTCTCATCGTTAAAGCGCTTAACGAACTCACCAATGTTAAGCCCTGCACCTCCAAGTACTGGACCAAGAGCTTGTCCTGGGACAGCCTTACCGCCGGGGATCTGGAGCTTTAATACCTTTGTAACTTTCTTTGCCATAAATATATTGGGACCTTAGAGTACCTTACATCTTCTTAACCTGCAAGAAGTCGAGCTCAACAGGAGTCTCACGACCAAACATTGAGACAAGCACCTTGACCTTACCTCTCTCCTGATCAATCTCGGAAACCTTGCCCTCAAGGTCTTTGAAAGGACCGTCTACGATAAGGACCGCATCCTCCTCTGACAGGTTGATAGTGTGCATCACCTTGTCTGCGTTCATCCTAGCGAAGAGAGAGTCCACCTCAGCCTTATCTATCGGCACAGGGTACACTCCAGAGCCAACGAAACCTGTAACTCTTGGAGTGTTCCTCACCACATACCATGAGTCGTCTGTCACTATCATATCCACCAAGATGTAGCCGGGGTATATCTTCTCTTCCTCCTCTACTCGCTTACCTCCCTTGATCTTGATCTTCTTCTCGGTAGGGACAATAACATTGAAGATCTTGTCCTCCATACCTAGAGACTCTATGCGTTGCTTCAAATTCCTCTGCACGGCGTTCTCATACCCTGCATATGTGTGAATGACGTACCAGTTGCGACCTTCTGAGATTTTTTGCTTTGACATTGTGTTTAGATAACAAACTTTTGAATAACCAAAGACAAGATGTAGTCGAAGAAACCAAGAAGAACTGCAGTGATAATAGACACAGCTATAACAATAAGGGTAAAGCCCATAGTCTCCCTCCTTGTTGGCCACTTAACGTGCACAAGCTCTGCCTTCGTATCGCGGATGTATTGTATGAATCTCTTCATCTCTTTTACTAAAAAACGCCCCTCGGCGTCTTTTAGATAATACTATACTCGAACCCCTAGGTCAAACCCCCCTGCCACTGCGGGGCAAGCCTACCTTATCTCGTAGGTGATGGTGACGTTTGAGGTGACCTTGCTCTCACCTGTTGGGACGTCTATAGCCTTTGAGTCAGCTCCGCCCATACCCATAACTAGGCCCTCTCGGTAAACAGTAGGATAAGGTCCTGGGTTGTAGGTGTTGTCGCTAAAGTCCACCACCTTGCCAAGCCTTACTCCTAAAGACTTTGCCAAAGCCTTAGCCTTCGCACGGGCCTCGCTTACCGCCTCGTCTCTAGCCTCTGCCATAACCATATCTGGATTGTCTATGGTAAAGGAGAGTGAGGAGATGTTGGTAGCTCCATTGGCTCCAGCCAAAGAGAGGGCCTGACCAGCGTCAGCGGTGTTCCTGACCTTGATAGATACAGTATGAGTTACTGTATAACCATCTGGGATCTGTCTTGAAGGAGGACAGTAGCTGTAAGTACAAGCAACTGGCTCATAGGTGTACTTGGGGTAGACAGAGTAGTCCACGGTGCGGATATCTCTCTCTTCTATACCCATATCCTTAAGAGCTTCCAAGATTGCATTGACCTTATCTGTCACAGCATCTTGTGCTGCGCCAACCGTCTTAGCATCGTTAGACACCGAGAAGGAGAAGCTCGCAATGTCTGGCTGAGCAAAGGCCTCACCCTGACCAGTAACTACTATGGTGCTATAAGCTGCACTAGGAGACCTCCACTCCTTAAACCCGCCCAAAATCTGAATAACAAGAAACAAAATTACTAATAAACTACCTATTTTGAGGAAACGCTTGCCCTCAAATGAATTAAAATATTCTTGCATGCGAAGAGTATATCATAAGCTCCGCACCCTCCTCTTCCACCACTCTCTCTCGGACAAAAAGACGTTAAAGATAAGTATAGACGAGCTAACCGTAAGAAGCCCTAGAGCCATACCCGCCAAGACATCTAACGCAAAGTGGGCTCCAAGATAAACCCTAGAGAAGGAGACTAGAAGAGCACTGGCGATACAAGCGATGATGACAAAGACTCTGACAGCCCAGTTTCTTGATATAGAGAAGAAGGAGTACCCTGTGACAAAGAAGAAGGCGGTGGCTACCGTAGCATGCCCCGAGGGGAAGCTCCAACCAGAGAGATCTGTAACCAAACTGTCCAAAGGTCTTGGGATACTCAAAGAGCTCTTCATCACTACAAAAGCTACTACGGAGACAAAAAGGGAGAATATGTAAAGTAGTGTGTCGTACAAGTCTCTATGAAGAACCAGAAGTATAGAGAGGACTATAGCTAAACTCGTAAGGACGAAAGGAGAGCCAATGTTGGTGATGAAGAGCATCAAGTTGGTCAGAGCTGGTGTACGAAGATGGGAGACAACCGTCTCTATAAGAGTGTTGAAAGGGGTAAGCTCCCCCACTCCGGAAGTTGCTCCGGCAGTAAGGATAATGAGGGTGAGGCCAGAGAAGATGGCTATGAGCAGAAAAAAAATATTTTTTATCGTTCGCGAAAGATTCATTTGCTTATAAATCGTAGCATATAAAAGTTGAAGCCCCGGCGCAGATGCGCCGGGGCTGTTCTAAGGTGCTTGTGTTCGGTTGATCAGGACACCGACGCTTCCTTCTCCAGACGTCGTCTGGCGAGAGAAGCGTAGACGTGGTCATCACTGGCGTGGAACATCGAGGCGACCTCGTTCTCCGTCTCGTAACCGTAGTAACGAGCGAGGAAGTCATAGTCTGCCCGACGCTGGTCCTTCTCCTTGAAGGACCTCTCGGCCAAACGCCTAATACAGATGAGACCTTCCTCATCAATCGGATGGTTTTCTGGTGCCCCCTTCACCTGCGAAGCCTCGCTCCTCGGTCGGCCCTTGCCGATCTTGGAGTTGAGCTTGGTCCCGGAACCTGCTGAGGCTTGCGGATGTGCCATTCGGAATTTCCTCAATACTGGAAGTGGGGTGTTACTTCAGTTGTCAAAGGTGCTTGCACTAACCCTAAAGCGCTTCTCCGAGGCGCTTTGTCCAAGGTTAAGTCTGGGTGAGAGTGTCTTTTATCTATTCTACTACTTAAGCAAAATTAGTCAAGACTTTATAGAGCAAGTAGCTCTTGAACCTTGTCTCTTATTCCGTAAGTTCTGGTTATATCTAAAGGAGTTGCCTCCCCCTTTCTAACCATTTCTATCTTTTCTACCAACCTTTCGGCTGTATATGTCTTAGCTGTACCTCTAATGTCCCCAATTTGTCTTAAGACTTGATAGAGGTCTTCAAAGCTATTAGCAGACTTAATAAGATCTTCTCTTTCTGACAAAGTATCTATTATTGGTTCTCCTTCCATAAAATTATTATATATTATTTTGGGTGACTACAGGGAGTCGAACCCTGACAGAGAGCTCCACAAGCTCGCGTGCTACCGCTACACCATAGCCACCATCAAACCCCATCTTTATACCATAAATTAAGAAAAAGACCGCCTTTTGGGCGGTCTGTACTTATGCGCTAAGAGACAGGCTGGCTTGCTCGCGTCCTGTGGCACAAGCGTACCCAGAACACCCCAAAGCCCCAGAGCGACGTCGCTGGTCTCTACGAATATAGTTGGCGGCGTTCTCAGAGAGACCATCAACACGAGCAAGGGTTATCCAAAGAGGATACTCCGTCCAAGCTACCAAGAACGGGCACGAGCACAGTCTTGAGTGAGGCAAGACATAGCCATACTCGTGTAGAACCCACTCCACCTCACGCTTAAACCGCTCTAAGGTTCTACCCTCGCTCACTCCAACAAAGCCCCGCAAGGCTAGAGCCCCTGCAAACTCTAGGGTCAGTCCAATGATGTCAGAGAGGTTAACCTCTGCCTGTCTTGGACGAGGAGGGAGCTTCTTGCTCAAGATCTTCTGGAGCAAGGACTTAGGAGTAACTCTGCTCTTGGATACTCTCAGATCAAGAGAGGTCTGCCCCCTGTGCTTCAGCGAAGAACTGGAGACGAGTTCTAGGGCTTGGATAGACTCAAAGAGTCTCTCTGCAAGCTCAACCTCTATCTCCCCCTTTGTCCTCTGCCTCCGCTTACCAATATTGATCCCCTTCTTAGAAAGAACTCCAAGAAGTAATTGGGTCGCGACCTGCACACGAGAAACACTTTCCCGTTCCATTATGTCCTCTCTGTATTGAGTGAAGGAGCTTCTTCGCACATCATAGCTCTAAAGAAAACAAAAAACTCTGTGTATATTGCACAGAGAAATACTTAAAACAAAATGTCTATACTACTTTAGTGCGCGGGTGAGCTTGGGTTGGGACCCAAGCGCAAGACCTTGAGCATCAAAGATGCGAAAGGTGTACAGCCTCTGTAAGAGGAGGATGCAATCCTCTCCCGGCTCAAACTTGTTTGTGCGCGGGAGAGGATTTGAACCTCCATGCCTCTCGGCGCTACCACCTCAAGGTAGTGCGTCTACCAATTTCGCCACCCGCGCAACTTGTCCCGCTTAGGCGGGATACGCCAATCTTACTCGGCTTCTACTGTTTCTTCAACAACTGGAGCAGGAGTGGAGAAGCGCTCGTTCCTCATTTGTCGTCTGACCTCCTTAGCCGCCTTCTCACGAATGTGGTACAGCTTGGCACGGCGGACCTTAGCTCGCTTCAAGATATCAATCTTGTCTATCATTGGAGAATAGAGTGGGAAGATCTTCTCAACTCCCACCCCTGATGCAACACGACGAACGGTGAAGGTGGCCCCAGCCTCACTTCCGTGCTTGCGAGCAAGCACAAGACCCTCAAAGGCCTGCAAGCGAGTCTTGCCTTTCTCTTGGATCTTCTGCCAGACACGCACGGTGTCACCAGCTCTTAGGTCAAGCTTGGCTCTGTCTTCTATCTTTACTGGGCTCATTACTCTTGTTGGCATCCCTTTTGTTTCCTTTATTGAGTCATCAATCTAACACAGCTTTGCCTACCCTGTCGAGAGCCTGCCTAAAGTCGTCAGGATACGGTGCTAACACAACCTTTCTCTCCCCTTTTGTATCTTTAAAGGAGATTTGCTTAGCGTGCAGAGCCAATCTTTCGAATCCAAGTAAAGCCGGCTTGCCAGAAGCGTAGAGTTTGTCGGCAATAACTGGGTGGTGCAGAGCCTTGAAGTGAACGCGGATCTGATGCGTCCTGCCGGTCTTCGGCTTTGCCTCTACCAAGGTCACTCCCTCGCCTCTGCCAAGTACTCTAAAGTACGTTATCGCCTCTCTACCCTCGTGCCCAGCTATGCGCTTGCGAAAGTCAGACTTACTTCTAGATATTTTTGTGTTTATAGTGCCGTGGTCCTCCTTGAGGTTGCCGTACAGGAAGGCTTCGTACACCTTGTCTACCTCGTGATTTTGAAACTGACGCTTCAAACACTCAAAGCCTTCCTTGGTCTTGGCCAATAGCAGGACCCCAGAGGTCTCTCGGTCTATCCTATGCACAATGCCCGGCCTCTCTATCTCACCCATCTTCTCCCCCACATCCTTGGCCTCTGGGTACTTGCTCACAAACCAGTTGGATACACTCGGCTCCTCTGTCCGACCATCAGAGTGTACGACAAGACCAGCGGGTTTGTTTATCGCAATGATATCTTCGTCTTCAAAGAGGACTTCCATTTGTGGGCGATACAGGACTCGAACCTGTGACCTTCTCTGTGTAAAAGAGTTGCTCTACCAACTGAGCTAATCGCCCTACTTATCCGTCAAAGCACGGATGAAACGATACTAACATACAATATATACCTTACGCACGACTTTATGATAATGTGGGTGGACGCCTCCATAGCTCAATGGATAGAGCAGCTCTCTTCTAAGGAGTTGATGTGGGTTCGATTCCTGCTGGAGGCACAGATTAGATAGAAGGTTCTGGAGTTTCCTCTGGGGTGCTTAGTATTGAGTCAAAGACCGTCTGCTTTTCCTTATAGTAGTCAGTGTTCCTCTTCAAAAGATTTTTGTTTATGGGCGAGTCAGTTGTCTCCACTATCTCTGCACTAAAGACCCCTTGCCAAACTTGGTAGAAAGCAAGACCAGAGTAAACAGCCACCAAAAAAATAAGGGTTAAGAAAATAGTGAACATAACTCTCCAGTCAGCGTCAGGCCCACTCCCCCAACCAAGGATCCTGCCACGAGTTTTATAATCGTCTCTATTTAAAATCAGTTTCATTTTTCTGGATAAGTTACTACTTTAAGCGAGATGATTGTCCTCCATCCTTCACCATCTGTACCAAGATCAACTCGGTCAATACTAAACTTGTGAGGCAAGTTCTCAACTAACTTTATATAAGACAAGCTTGGCCCCCAAGCACCCCGAGACTCTATAGATATGCGCACTGTCTCTGGGTTAGCTGAAGAGGAGGTCTTGGAATCGTTGGTGATAGACGAGATAGACACGTTAAGCCCCAGGTCTCGGCCTGTGTTCTCAAGCTTCTCCAACAAGGCAACCAAGTCTGCTCTGGTCAAAATAATTTCTTCTATCAGAGCGAGCTCTTCCTTAGAGCTCTCTTGTAGGAGAGCAATGTTCTTGGCCCGACTGTCTCCTCCTATATAAGAGTCAGCTGACTCATTAGCACTCGCCACCTCCTTCTGAATACGAGACACAAGATGCAACTCATAACCAAGTCCTAGAGCGAAGAGTAGAGTAATGAGCCCTATGATAATGATTCTTGTTGTGGATGTCATTTGTCTTTTGGCGGTACCAGATTTATATCAAAGGGTATGTCAGACTCTCTAGCTATAGCACTAACTGGGAAGTCTACCTGACCCCACTCTCCCGAATCATTCAGGTCAGCTTGGAAGGCAATGAGAGCTTGTCGAGTCTTAGCCATTCCGCTAGCTCTAAAGCTTTTGCTACCATTTGGCGCCTTAGAAAAAGAGAGATTCGTAATGGATATAGCAGAAGACCTCTTGGCCAAAATCTTTTTGAAGTAATCATATGGCTCATCTCTGTCTTCATCGGGAGTTATTGTCTTCAGGTCGGCTAAGGTGTTGTCCAACCAACTCTCCAAAGCAACATTGTCCAAACCTTGAGTCGGCTTATCTACAACTCCAAGGGTGAAGAGGACTGCCTCCCTCTTCTGAAGTAGAAAGATGGTGGTCGGAGAAAGTGTGACAATAGCAAAGAGTACTAGAGTAGACACTAGACCAAGAGCTACAGAAACTCTTCTAAGAGAGTACTCCTTCTTGGCCTTCTCTGATGCTTTTGGTGGTAAAAGTTTATACATATTCTCTAGAGCCTTCCTCAAGAGCAGCTCCTATAGCAGCTGCATAAGCCAGTGATGTCTCAAAGGGCATATCGGGCAAGCGCTTCTCTACATCACAGACATTGACCCAAACATTACCAAGAGAGTATGGCGTCTCAACATCACTCATAATACTGCTAACCAACTTCTCATCCTTAGCATAAGGTCCACCAACAATAATCCTCTCCACCTTCTGGTTTGGAAGATTATTAGACTCATACTTACTACTCCAAAAAGAGAAGAACTTCCTGATCTCAGACTTCAAAGATTTGATAAGTTCTGGATCTTCCGAATCAGCCACATCAAGAGAGAGTGTGGAGCTAAACTGGACTGTCTCATCATGGACAAGATAAAAGCCTACTCTTCTGTGTCCTAAATAGATTATGAGATGCGATCTTTCGTCCCCCTTCTTAACGAGTGACCGAGCTATCGCTTGAGACTCAATGTCAAAGGATACTGGAGTGAGTCCAGCAGACTCAAAGGTGTCTATATAACTCTCTGCAACGTCGGTAGGAAGTACAGACACTGCTACCTTAAAGTCATTCGGCTTGTCTATAACTTCAAAGGAGAAGATGGACTTGGACAAAGATACTGGGGCGTTCTCCTCAATGATAAAGGCAACTGCGTCATGTAGATCTTTGTAAGGGACCTTCTCAACGTTCGCGGTAAAGAGATAGGCTCTCTCCTCAGGCACTGTAGCCCTAACAAACTTTATCCCCTTCTCTTTGGAAAGCTTGGAGAGGATCTCTACTAGCCTTTGCTTATCCTTAACCTCACCTTGGGAGACGACTCCCTCGGGTAGCGGTATCTCTCCCGAGTGCTCAATATGAAGCTCCTTACTACTCCCCGGCCTAAAGGAAATGTAGCGCACAGTCCTCTCTGAGATAGAGACCCCAGCGTCTGTAAGCGTTAGAAAATCTGGTGTAGGAAAAAGATCAAACAACTTCATTCCAACATTATATCACTTCACCTTTGTACCAACTGGTATCTCTTCCCCAACTTTTAGAAGTGAGAAGGCTGTATCGGTAGATACTGCCAAGATCATTGCCTCGGAGGTCATGCCCATGAGAGGTCTTGGCTCAAGATTTGTAACGAAGGGGCACCTTACACCAACTAAACTTTGTGGGTCGGAGAAATACTTCTTGATGCCCGAGAGGACTGTGCGAGATCGCTCCTCACCAAAGTCCACAGTGAGCTTTAGTAACTTATCGCTCCCCTCTACGTCTTCTACAACCTTTATCTCCCCTACGGTTATCTCTGTCTTCTTGAAGTCGTCAATATTTATCATCTGTTTAATTATACGGCTTTCCTACTATCTATATAGCTCTTAAGTATAAGCGAGGCAGCGGAGGCATCTAGCATGTCGTTCTCCCCTTGGAGTCTTGTGGCTTCAAGCGAGGTAAGGAGCTCGGGGTGGAACTCAACCGACTTGCCGAGAGACTCTAGAGAGCGAGCAAAGTTCTTAGCCTCTTCGTCTATGGCATTGGCCTCTCCTTTAAAATTCTTTGACTCTCCAACGACTATCCTCTCTATTTGCCAGTCGTCAGCCAGACGAGTTACCTCGTTTATAAGGTTCTCATCGTTAGGGAGGACTACTCTAGGTATAGCAAAGTCGCCTGTCTCATCGGTAGAGGCAATACCCACCCTCTTCTCTCCAAAGTCTATAGCCATTAACCTCATAGGCGCATTATAGTACACTTATAGTATGGAAGCTTGGATTCAAGAAAATGCATTACTCTTTATACTTCTACTCGTCTGGACCTTGTTTTGGAAGGGTAAGGCCTTGTGGAAGTCAGCTCAACTCAACCAGAAGTACTGGTTTGTCATCCTTCTTATCGTGAATACCTTTGGTCTTTTGGAAATCTTCTATCTTTTCGTCATAAACCGAAAGAGTGGAGAAGCTCCCAAAAAATTGCTAGAGTAAGCCCGTTGGAGGAGTGGCAGAGTGGTCTATCGCACTTGTCTTGAAAACAAGAGTCTCGCAAGGGACCGTGAGTTCGAATCTCACCTCCTCCGCTAATTTTTGTGTGATAAAATTATTTCGTGGCAAAGAATAGTACATTCTCTCTTGAGTGGCACGCGCCAGAGCACGAGCACAAGCAAAGGAGCTCAGACTGGTTCTGGGCGGCGGGTATCATCACTGTTGCTATCTTCTTAGTGGCAATACTACTCGGCAACATAATCTTTGGTATATTGGTAATCGTCAGTGCCTTTGCTCTAGCCCTCTTCATAAACAAACAACCTGAGGACATCCACCTCTCTATAAACGATGTTGGTATATATAAAGAAAGAGTTCTCTACCCCTTTGATACCCTAGACAGCTTCTGGATAGACACCGAGCACCCACACAAGAAGATCATCCTCCACTCCAAGAAGGTCCTGATGCCTCTCATCATCATCCCCCTAGCCGATGATGTGAACGTGGAAGCTCTGCACGAACAACTCTCAAAGTATTTGAAGGAGGAGTATAAGTCTCTACCCTTGGTAGAAAAAATATTGGAATACTTAGGGTTTTAGGGTAGTATCTTTCCCAAGCTCCCATCGTTCAATGGATAGGACATGACTTTGCGGAAGTTAAAATGTAGGTTCGATTCCTACTGGGAGCACCAACTAGCCGAGTTTCTTAATAGATTGTGAGAGGCGGGACTTCTTGCGAGAAGCGGTGTTCTTGTCGATGGTCTTACCCTTAACTGCTTTGTCTAGAGCTTTTTGCACAAGACTAAACTGGGCTAGAGCCTCCTTCTTCTTACCCTCGGAGATGAGCTTCTTCAACTGCTTCATTTGAGTAGCGACCTTGTCCTTCCTTGCACGGTTAAAGTTGCGCTTCCTGTCGGAGCTTCGGAGGGCCTTCTTGGCGCTTCGTGTTATAGGCATAGCGGAGATGCTATCATACCAATATGATTGGCACAATATCTGGTATCGTCAAACACAAGGATCTACACGGCCTTATTGTGGATGTCGGAGGGGTTGGCTACAAGGTGGCGGTAAACACAGATACAGCAATTGAGGTTGAGAGTGGCTCCCCCATCTTCCTTTGGACCCATCTGGTCGTGAGGGAGACCGCCTTAGATCTATACGGGTTTATAGACCAAGACACCTTGAGAGTCTTTGAACTACTTATAAGCATATCGGGCATTGGACCAAAGACCGCTCTAGGGATACTAAATGTTGCTAACCCATCCATACTACGAAAGGCTGTGGCCAACGATGATACAAGCTACCTTACTAAGGTCTCCGGCATCGGCAAGAAGAATGCTGAGAAGATAGTGCTTGAGCTCCGCGACAAACTCACCACAACAACCGAAGACAAGAGTGAGAGTCTGCGTGCCGAAGGAGATGTGATGGAGGCCTTGGTCTCTCTTGGCTACAACGAGCGTGATATCCGCGATGTACTTAAGAAGCTCCCAAAGGAATTGAAAACTGCTTCAGAACAGGTAAAGTATGCTTTGAAGCAATTGTCTGATGTTAGATAGTCTTTTAACCACAATTAAGAAATTCATACCCAAGAGCCTCTTTGAGGCTCTTGCCCCCTTGTATCACTACTCGCTGGCTCTAGTTGGGGCTCTTATCTTCGGCTTCCCATCAAAGAAGCTTGTGGTTATCGCAGTAACTGGCACCAAAGGCAAGAGCTCTACCACCGAGATGATCAACTCCATCTTTGAGGAAGCTGGGCACAAAACCCTACTTCTAAACACGATCCGCTTTAAGATTGGTGGAGAGTCTATGCCAAACAGAAGGAAGATGACTGTCCCAGGGCGCTTCTTCCTCCAAAAGATGTTGCGTAAGGCCGAGATGGCAGGGTGCAACGTAGCAATAATTGAGCTCTCAAGCGAGGCAGCTAAGCAGTATAGGCATAAGTTCGTCTATCTTGATGCTTTGGTCTTCACCAACCTTCATCCTGAGCACATAGAGAGTCATGGCTCGTTTGAGAATTATAAGAAGTCCAAACTCTCTCTAACCGAAAGCCTGAGAATGAGTAATGGTAAGAGGAGTATCGTTGTGGCAAACATAGATGACTTGGCTGGGACAGACTTCCTAAACTGCGGTGCTCGTAGAGCTCTACCCTACTCCCTCAAAGATGCTGGGATTTATAAACTTGAGGAGAGTGGAGTAACCTTCAACTTTAAGGGTCTAGAGATAAGGTCCAAACTCCTTGGACGCTTCAATCTTGAGAACATGCTGGCTGCCGCCACTCTAGCCAACGCCTTTGATATACCTACCGAGACAATCAAGAAGGGCTTGGAGAGTCTGTCTGTCATTAAGGGTCGGGTGGAGTTTGTAAGGATAAGCGAGAAGCAGGAGTTTGATGTCGTGGTGGACTATGCACACACAGCGGAGTCTCTACAAGAGTTGTACAAAGCATTTGATGGCAAGAGGAAAATCTGCGTGCTAGGCAATACTGGTGGAGGGAGAGACAAGTGGAAGAGGCCTGAGATGGCTAAGATCGCTGACCAGTTTTGTGACGAAGTGATACTAACAAACGAAGACCCCTATGATGAGAACCCAGAGCAAATAATCTCCGACATGCTCCCAGGGTTTAAAAAGATTATGCCCAAAGTGATTATGGATAGACGTGAGGCCATACACAGTGCACTGAAGTTTGCTAAAAAGGGTGATGCTGTGCTCATCACCGGCAAAGGCACAGACCCATACATAATGCTCGCCAACAACAAGAAGCTAGTGTGGTCAGACTTTGAAGTAGCTAAAGAGGGACTCCAGAAAATTTTGAAAAAATAAAATAAAACAGCCCCGAGCGCATGCGCTCGGGGCTTGGACCTTCTTCATCACATCCAGTTGTGAGTGTTGCCGAAAGGATCAGGTGGGTTCTTCTGGACCTCCACACCGAGCTCATCGAGGAACTCCATGAAGTTGTTCCACAGAGTCTTGAGGGCTCTACCGAGAGTCCATTTCATCTTCGGGGGCTCCTCCTTGGTGAAGAGGCTCTCCTTGAAGATGTGGATCATCTGCCCAACCATGGCCGACTCGATTGAGATGGGGCCCGTCTCCGAGCTGTCGTACGTATCAACGGAGTCCATCCTGACATCAATCCTCTCATCCGGATGAGCTGTGCCAAGACCGAGATTGATGTTCTCGGTATGGGCGAGAGCTTGGTAGATTTGGTCATAGATCTCCTTCGCTCTCACAGCGTGACCCAAGTGACCCTTGTCCAAGGGACCGACGATGAAGTACTTCTTGAGCTCTCCTTGAAAGTAGAGCTCAATCCGCTTGTAGGGCTTGAAGTTGCCCATAAATACCTCCCGGATAGGTTGTAGAGTGCGTTGTCTACCCTTAATAATACCACATTAGATTCCAAAAAGTCAAGTTTGGACAACCATTGACTACTGAAGCTTATTTATGTCAATATAAAAAAAGACATAAGCCGTGCATTAAGTTGCACACAAAGGAGGTGAGTAAGATGAGCAAGCCGCACACGGACTTCAATCTTCAACCGTCTCAGGTGCCCTTCATGGACGAAGTCGCTAGGACTATTGTCCAGCAGCCTGATTACACGGGTATCGGTGGCCACGGCCTCGAGACACACGGTCCCCACGGACCACACACCCAGACCAACATCGGTCTCGACGGAACAACAATCAACATCCGCAAGCCTGGCTGATCAACCCACACCACACGCAACACATCGCGTGTGGTGGTTTTTTATAAAAAACACACACTTTTTGGGTGTGTGTTTTAATTCCTTAGGGGGGAATCTCCCCAGAAACATACTTCCTTAGGTATTCATCCCGATCCTTCCCCCACTGTTCGGCTCTTGCATCTGCTTCAGCATCACGAATGCGGTCTGCCTCGCGAAGCTTTTCGATTTCCTCATCAGAAGGACCGTTGAGGTAGTCGACATTTGGATCAATAAATGGTTGGGACAGGCCGATGCCTATGTAACCATTATTATGATCCGGTCTTCCTGAAGACTCGTTTTCGACCATTTTATCCTCCGCTATCCACGGCGTTTGAGTTTATCGATGAAATCGTCTCGATCTCTGCTCGAAGGACTGCTTGGTGGCAACCCCCTCCTTGGATCAGGAGGATCAGCGAACGTGGTGCGAGGCGGAGTCAAGGGGGGCTCTTTGCCCCCGCCTCCTGTATCCGTTTGTGGCTTTGAAGCGGTCATCTTTCCTCCTCTTGTGTAAAAAGAGCGAATCGTATTCCAAATTCAAACTATCTTTAAATAGCACTAATGTCAATTAAACTATAGTATATCGACATGCCAGAACTCCCTGAGGTACAAACAACGGTTAATGGGCTAAATGCCAAAGCACGCGGAAGAAAGATCGTAAGCGTTTGGACCGACTACAAGAGCAAGCTCCCTATGCACAAAGACTCTATCAAGGAAGAGAGGTTCTTTAGAGAATTTAAGAAAAAGGTTGTTGGAAAGAAAATTTTGAAAGCCGAAAGACGGGCCAAAAATATTTTGATCCACCTCACAGGTGGGCACACCATACTCGTGCATATGAAGATGACTGGGCACTTCGTCTACGATAGATCGGAGTACCCGCACATCCGCTTCTCCCTCACTTTGGACAATGGCAAAGTCTTAGCACTCTCCGATATGAGGCGCTTCGCTAAAGTAACACTTATAGAGACAGATAAACTCCATGAGTCTAAACACTTGGAAGACATTGGCCCAGAACCGCTTGAGCCCAGCTTCAAGCTTCAAGCCTTTAGCTTCCAGCTTATTAAAAAGCCAAATGGGAAGATCAAAACCGTTCTTATGGATCCGTCTGTAGTCGCAGGTATTGGTAACATCTACTCAGACGAAATACTCTGGCGAGCTGATGTGCACCCAGAGTCTAGAGTCTCCAAAATCCCCCAAGCAAATATCTCCAAAATGTTTAAGGCAATGAAGGAGGTCTTGAGGAAGGGTATAGACTTCGGTGGAGACTCAATGAGCGATTACAGGAACATAGATGGCGAGCGGGGCGACTTCCAAAACCATCACAAAGCTTATAGAAAAACAGGAGGAAAGTGTGAGAAAAGCGGGTGTAAAGGCTCTATAGAGCGCCTTATAGTCGGTGGTCGCTCTGCCCATTTTTGTAACAAACACCAGGTAAGATATAATTGAGAGGTAACAACAAATATATGAAATCAATACTTATCGCCACATTATTCCTCATCCCTGTAGCCGGCTTTGCTGTCGGTACCGATACAACCGTCTACCCTACCAAGGACAAGACCACCACTACCACGTACGACAAGACAAAGACCACCACAACCTACGATAAGGCTAAGACCACTACTACTTATGACAAGACTAAGTACACAGGAGAGGTGATGACCGAGGCAGTGCGTCAGCAAGAGATGATCAAACTTCAAAATCTTATTGCTCAACTTCTTCAACAACTTATTGCCCTCTTACAAGCTCAGCAAAAGACTCTAACTCAATAGAGTATAGAGAGCTATACCAGTAGAGACAGAGACGTTGAGAGACTCCTTCTTCCCCTTCATCTCTATCTCTAAGACTTCGTCAGAGACTTCTAAGGCATCCTTGGAGACTCCTTCTACTTCGTTGCCAACTATTAGACACAGCTTATTAGCTTCTAAGCTACTTAGCTTTTTAGCTTTAGGATCCTGCTCAAGAGATATTATTAAAAATCCTTGAGACTTAAGCTCTTTGAGCAATTCCACGACATCCTCTCTATGCTCCCACTCCATCATCTCCTCTGCACCAAGAGAGACCTTGGCGAAGTCCGTGCGCTTACGACCGAAGCGGTCTAAGGGTGTGGGGGTCGTACCTATAAGGTAAATTTTACTCACCCCAAGCCCCTCCGCTGTGCGGAAGATGGAACCCACGTTCTCCACACTTCGTATGTTGTCTAAGACTAAAAAGCATTTGTTCATATCAAAAAACTAAAAGAGTTAAGCCGAAAATCATTATCGCTGTGGCGAAAAGCTTTTTAGACAAATCCCTTTCTTTAAAAAACTCTCCAGCCAAAACAATAGTCCCCAAAACCGAAGTCCTCTTCACCGCCTCAACCAAACCGACTTCAGCCAGAGACACTGCCTCAATCTGGAACCACCTATAAGCTAAGGTCAGTACAGATATACCTACAATAAACTTCCCAAACTTTTTGAATCCAAGTTGGAATCCATCACCTTCTGACTTGGTAAAAACAACTAAAAGAAAAAAGTTTATAGCTATAAAGATCTGAACAAGGACTAGATAAGTCAGAGGAGGTACATTATTAATCCCAACCATATACCTATCTATCGTGGCGCTGAAACCGTATAAGGCTAAAGCCAATAACACTAGAAAGAAGTACTTACGTGGCAACCCGTCCCTATCACCATCTTTGCTTCTTACAACAATAAAGACACCTATCATTATTAAAATAATTCCGAAAATACCTTGAGCAGATATTTTCTCTCCCAAAAAGATGAAGGCCACTAAGGTGGTTATGCCTGGACCTAATATAGTTATAGGCACAATAGAGCTTAAGTCGTTGTGCCGTATAGCTCTTACTATGCAAAAAAAGGCTGTCGCCGATAAAACCGAGCCTAAGTAAATATAAATAAGGGTTAACCCTCCAATCTCTCCAAAATCCACAAAAGGTATAAGAAGCAAAGAAAAGAGGGCGTTGACCAAAGACAGAGAGAAGGCGAACTCAAGTGAGCGCTCGCTGTTTAAAGTCTTCTTCTCTACCACCCCAGCAAAAGAGGCAAACAAAGCAGAGAGTAGGGCGTAGGTGAACCAGGGCATGATATTATTTAACCATACACTATTAAACAGATTTATGTTAAACCCATTTCCAGACTTACTTATATACTCAACCTTTGCCCCCTTCGTCCTAAGAGTAGTACTTGGCTTCGTCTACCTTGATCTTGGTATCTTAAACCTCAAGAAGGAGGGTAACCAGAAGCTCCTAGGTCTTGTAGAGGTGGTGGGCGCTGTGATGCTCTTCTTCGGCTTCTACACCCAGATAGCGGCTATACTCTTCATCATCATCGGAGCAGTGAGCTTCTACATTGAGTACAAGGATGCCTCAATACTCAAGCGAGACATCGTCTTCTACCTACTAATACTTGCTATCTCTATCTCTCTCCTCCTTACCGGCGCAGGTGCTTACGCCAAAGACATACCACTCTAATTAGTGCTCCCACATGGAATCGAACCATGATCAATTGCTTAAAAGGCAACTGCTCTACCACTGAGCTATGGGAGCCTAGTACTCTACTCTACAGATTTAGTAGGATTTTCTCAATCATTGTCTCCATCTCGCCCTTGCCACGACGAGCATCGTGGTAGCCCACAACCAACGACTCTGAGAGCCTCTCCAACTCCTCTACCTTCCAGTTCTTGAGACAGCTCTTAAACTTTTTGTATACAAAAGGGTTGAGCCCAGACTCATCGGCACTAGCGGTCTTCGCCGACAAGAGAAGGGCTTTAACCCCCCACATCACTCGCCAAAATATTTCGTCAGCAACCATACCACTTGCTAGAGCCTGCTCATACACCACCCACGCCTTCCTCTTATCTTTCTCACCTATTGCATCTGTAAGGGGAAACACATTAAACCCGCCCGACTGATACCCTTCAGTCGTTCGGGCAGGCTCCTTGTCGACCTCGGAGACAAGTCCGACATCTACCCTCTCGCCAAACAAATTTACTCCATAAAATTCGTCACTCATATCTTTTTTAATTCGCCCCAATTCTTACCGACACTTGCATCAGCAACTATTGGTACCCCGTGAGTCTCCTTGCCCTCCATAACTCTCTCCATTATATCCTTGAGCTTTGGCGCCACATCCTCTATCAGACCATCCTCAAGCTCATACACAATTTCGTCATGCACTTGGAGTACGAGCTCCACCTTATCATCCAACTTCTCCTGCTTAAGAAGGTCGTCTATCTGCCTCATAGCGATCTTCACTATATCGGCCTCGGTACCTTGGATAGGTGCATTGATAGCCATCCTCTCTGCTCCCGCTCTTATATAAGGAAGTGGCGAACGAAGGCCTGAGAAGTACCTTCGTCTACCAAACATGGTCTCAGTGTAACCAAGTCGCTCGGCCGAAGCCTTCGTCTCATCCAAATACTTTGAGAGTCCAGAAAAAGTTTCAAAGTAGTTGTTGTAGAACTCCTGCGCCTCCTTTCTTGTAGATTTTAAATTAGTAGTTAGAGCACTCACTCCCATACCGAAGAGTACACCGAAGTTGATAGTCTTAGCCTTCGTCCTCATGCTCTTGTCTACCTCCTCTGCCTTAACTCCGAAGACCCTCATCGCTACTCCAGTGTGCACATCCTCCCCGTTTTTGAATATCTCTATAAGCTTCTCATCTTTAGATAGGATGGCAGCAATGCGAAGCTCTATCTGTGAGTAGTCTAGCGAGAGCAAACTCTTACCCTTCTCTGCTACGAAGGCCTTGCGTATCACTCTGCCAAGCTCGGTGCGTATAGGGATGTTTTGTAGCCCGGGGTTCTGCGAAGCCATGCGACCTGTAGCTGCCCCAGAGAGGATGAAGGTGGAGTGCAGACGAGAGTCTTTGTCTAAGAGCTCTGGGATAGCGTCTATGTAGGTAGAGAGAAGCTTCTGGAGTTCTCGGTAACTAAGGATGAGGTCTATGATTGGGTGCTTATCCAAGAGCTTCACCAACTCTGACTCCTTGGTTGAGAGAGAGCCCCCTGCTGTCTTCTTCTGTCTTGTGCCAGCAAGACCTAGTTTGACAAAAAGTATCTCACCGAGTTGCTTAGGAGAGTTGATGTTGAACTCCTCTCCAGCATGCTCCCAGATCTGACTCTCAAGTTTGGACAACCCCTTGTGATACTCCTTGGACAAATCCTTGAGCAATTTCTTGTCTACTTTGATCCCCACTCTGTTCATCTCCTTGACCACGGGTATGAGGGGCTTCTCTATCTCCTCATATACCTCTCTACTCTTCCTCTTATCCAACTCGTCATTTACCACCTTCCACGCTCCCTCTATATCCCTAGCTTTGGTAAAGGTCGTTACATCCTCCATAGAAGGGTTGGTGAGATTAGAGTCTACTACCCAGAGAGCAAGCTTTAACTCCTCGTCTTCGGCGAGACCTCTAGAAGATTCGAGGTCGTCGGAGCCCGTCGGATTTTGACGGGTTAAGACCGCAGAATCTTTTGAGGTTGAGCCGTTAATCAATCTCTTCACTCTCTCTGGCATCGTGCGAAACTCCAACTTCTGGAAGAGTTCGTTTAGTTTGTTTGTATCCAACTCCTCTCGCCAAGTCTTTGGCAACTTCCACTCTATAGGCGCATCACGTCTGATGGTGGCCAAGGTCTTAGAGAAGAGGGCTTCCTCTTCGTTCTCAAGCAACAAGTTTTTTACCCGCTCGGTAATACCTGCTTTTTTATATTCATCTTTCTTCTTAAGAGCTTTGTAGATCTTCTCAATAGAGCCAAAGGTTTGAATAAGTGAGGTGGCTGTCTTCTCTCCGATACCCTTCACTCCGATGATGTTGTCGGATGGATCTCCACGAAGACCTTTGTAGTCGGGTAAGAGATCTGGTCCAAAGCCGAAGCGCTCCTCCACCTTCTTCTTGTCATAGAGCACTACATCGGTAAGCCCCTTCCTCAAGGTGTACACTCTTACGCGTGTACCATCTATCAAACTCATTGTATCCATATCTCCAGAGGCAATGATGACTTCAAGATTTTTGTCCTTCTTGGTTAGATTAACTATAGTGCCCAAGATGTCGTCGGCCTCAAACCCAGGCTTTGAGTAGACGGGTATACCCCACGCGGAGAAAACTTCCAAAGACTTATCAATCTGAGTAATGAGGTTCTTGTCCAAATCTTTTCTGGTCCCCTTGTAGTTCTCGTAGGCCTCGTGTCGGTGCGTCTTCTCTGGGAGGTCAAAGGTGGCCACTATGTAGTTGGGCTTCAAGTCCTCAATGATCTTTATAAGCATGGAGGCTAGACCGTAGAGAGCTCCTGTCGGCTCGCCACTCGCTGTAGAGAAGTCCGGCAATGCGTGGTAAGCACGATGGATTATCGCGTGAGCATCAAGGAGTACTAATCTGGATCTCTCTTGTGTTTTCGTCGACATGGTTTATGTCTATATGTATAGCACTATTGGGCAAAATATTCTTGACCCGTTCTGCCCACTCTATAAGTATCAAGTTCTCTCCATTTTCTAGCATCTCTTTGAAGCCCAAAGAGAGCAACTCCTCCTCCATCTCAAGTCTATAAGCGTCTATATGTATAAAGTGAGTCCAAGGCTTGTCCTTAAGTTCATACACCCTCTCTATCACAAAAGTGGGACTAGGAATATTTTCCTCCACTCCTAACAACTGACCCACAAATTGAGAGAAGGTGGTCTTCCCAGCACCTAGGTCGCCGTTTAGTGCCACAACTGTCGCTGTGTCGTTCGGGCTAAGACTCTTAATAAAGTCTTGAGCAATCTTCTTGGTGTCCTCACTACTCTTGGAAACATATTTCATCTCTCTAATATAAAGGAAAAGGCCAGAGATTGCTCTCTGGCCCCTTCTTCCTCAAACGATCACCGGTCAGGACAACCCCCCGGAAGCCATTGGACAGGCCACGAGTAGTTGTTCTGCGGAGCGGTCGGACCGTTGCCCGACGAAACACTCACGTTATACTCGAGCGAACCCAGGGGCTCGTCGTTGTCGAGCCGGAAGCCGGTCGCCACGATAACGAAGCGGTTGTAGCTTGCGCTCGTACCAGTGAGAGAGACATTGACCTGCTCACCAGGCATGAGACGTTCGCTGACCACATCATAGTTGCCAGTACCTGCGAGACGACTGATGCGAAGGTAGGCACCTGGGCAGTCGTTCGTCACGAGGACGTGGGCCTGCGGATAGCAGGCGGTCATGAGAAGAAGTGAGAAGAGCAAGACCACGAAGCGCATATGGGTATCCTCAGTAAGTGGTTAATCTTTATCTATTATACCACAAGTAGTAGCAGAAAGTCAAGAGCAGATTTAGGCCTAAAATTAAGCTCATTTGAGGTAGAATGTAGCCATGATCCAATTTGATGAGGACCGACAAAACGAACGTATAAACTATCTCAGGAAGAAGGAGGAAGAAGACTTAGCCTCTACCCTCTCACAAAAGTATGGTGTCCCATATATAGATCTCACTGTACACTCCATAAACATTGACGCGCTTAGGATCTTAAAGGAGGAGGAGAGCAGGAAGGCCGAGATAGCCATCTTCAACGTTGTAAACAAAAATATTGACGTAGCTGTTCTATCTCCAGAAAGTGAGCGAACAAAAGAAGCTATAGAGAGCTTGAGAAGCAGGGGTTACACCCCAGAGGTATACATGGTCTCACACGCATCGCTTGAGAAGGTCTGGGAGAGGTACAAGGACCTCTCATACTCCTTTGAGACAAAGTCTGGAGCCTTAGACATCTCAAACGAAGATATCCTCTCCGTAATGAGCCGAGTTAAGAACCTCAGTGACATCAAGCTTGAGATTCAAAACATCTTAGGACAGAAGAAGGCTTATAGAGTCTCAAAAATCTTAGAAATCATCCTCGCCGGAGGAGTTGCTCTAAATGTCTCCGATATCCACCTAGAGCCTGCCGAGAAGGATGTGCGTCTCAGATACAGAATGGATGGAGTACTTACAGATATCCTAAACTTTGACCGGGAGACCTTTGACCTACTACTATCAAGAATAAAGCTTGTTTCAAACCTAAAGCTAAACATAAAGGAGAGGGCTCAGGATGGGCGCTTCTCTATCAAGCTTGAGGATAGTGCTGTGGAAGTGAGAGTCTCACTCCTCCCAGGGGAGAACGGTGAAGCTATAGTGCTCCGCGTCCTCTCTCCAGAGAGTAACAACGTCACCTTAGACGACCACGACATACACCCAAAGCTCCTTGCGATCATAAAGAAGGAGATAAGAAAGCCAAACGGTATGATCCTAACCACCGGCCCAACCGGAAGCGGTAAGACTACTACTCTCTATGCCATTCTTAAAGAAATATACTCCCCTGATATAAAAATCATCACCATAGAGAACCCGATTGAGTATCACCTCAAGGGTATTGTCCAAACTCAGATAGATGAGGATGGTAGTTACAGCTTCGCCGAAGGACTCAAGAGCTCCCTAAGACAAGATCCAGACGTCATCATGGTTGGAGAGATTCGTGATGCAGAGACAGCAACCACAGCAGTGAACGCCGCTCTCACAGGTCACCTTGTGCTCTCAACTCTACACACCAACAACGCAGCAGGCACCTTCCCCCGCTTGCTTGACCTGGGGATCAACTCCAAGGTGGTCTCCTCTGCGGTAAACATCGCTATTGCCCAAAGACTAGTTAGACGTCTGTGTGAGAAGTGTAAGAAGGAGGTGCCTCTAGAAGGCGCCACTAAACAACTTTTCGACAAGGTCCTAGACAATATCGTCGACAAAAGCTATCTTGATCAAGTTCAAAGAGAGAAGATCTGGGAGTCAGTAGGCTGTCCAGATTGCAATGGTACAGGCTTCCAAAGCCGACTAAACATCTTTGAAGCGATCCTTGTAGACGATAAGATAGAGGAGGCTGTCATCGATAACCCCTCGGAGAGAGATATCGAGGTTGCCTCAAGAGAGCAAGGTCTTCTTAATCTTGTGGAAGACGGCTTTCTTAAAATCCTTGCTGGGCACACATCGTTGGATGAGCTTCGCAGAGTTGTGGATCTTTCTGGTGTAGAATAGATAATATAAATATGAAAAAAATAATAATCCTTATCATCATAATCCTTATCGCGGGCGGAGTTTGGTATTCGCAAAAGCCTAAAGAGGCCACTCTTGAGACCTTGGTCTCAAACTTGATGATGGAGAAGGACTTTCCTTCCATAAGTGGTTACAAAATTTTTGAAACTTTAGACAACCCAACAGGCCAGTACACAGCGGTGCTGTTTGGTGCTGGTGATAGCGCAAACGCCTTTGCCTTTGCTGTCTTTGAGGGTGAGATAATACAAAAATCTTTCGTTCTTCAAGAGGAGGGGGTTGGCAATAAGCTTGATAATCTAGTATGGAAGAGTGAGAAGGAGATCTCTTTTGATCAAACTGTTTCTGGTACAACTCTAACCAAAACTCTTAGTGTTAAGTAAGACACGTAATTAAGCTCTTGGGTAGGTTGCGAAGAGGAGAAGCTTGTGAGTAAATGTCTATTGGACCCTGTGAGCGAAGAGCAGGTTCCAGATCGTACATCTCCAAGCAATAAGCATAAAACTTGAGGATAGTGGCAGCTCGCAAGCGAACCACCAACGTCCTTAGTAGGACGCTCAAAGCCCGCGAAGGCAATTGCTTAGAGATGTATGGGCTGGAAACTTGTGAAGAAACCCTTCTTGAGTCGAACCTAACCCTAGCATATAATAATTTCTATGTCAAGAGAGAAAAGTAAAGAAGCTCCTTCCGATATAAGCTCTCTAGATACCGAACTTAGGCCAAACCGCTGGGAGGAGTACATCGGTCAGAAGGTTATAAAGGATAACCTCCGAATACTCCTCACAGCAGCAAGCGAGCGTGGTACAACACCAGAACATGTACTCTTCTACGGTCCACCAGGTTTGGGTAAGACCACTCTTGCTCACCTCATCGCCAAAGAGACGGGTAGGCAGATCAAGGTCACCTCAGGCCCTGCAATAGAGAAGGTTGGTGACCTAGCATCCATACTCACCAACTTAGGTGCTGGAGATATCATATTTATTGATGAGATACACAGACTAAACAAAACCATAGAGGAAGTCCTCTATCCTGCTATGGAGTCGGGCACCTTAGACATCATCATTGGTAAGGGGCCCAGTGCTCGCACAATACAACTAGAGCTCCCCCCCTTTACTCTCCTTGCTGCAACAACCAGAGTGGCTATGGTCTCCTCTCCCCTTCGCTCTCGCTTCTCTGGAGGGGTACATAGATTAGAATTTTATACAGAGGAGGAGATAGAGGAGATCATCAAACGATCTGCAAAAATATTAGGCGTAGAGATGGGTAAGAACGCCGAGAAGGCTATTGCCAAAAGAGCTCGGCAAACTCCCCGCACAGCCAACTACTTCTTAAAGCGTGCTCGCGACTTCGCTCAAGTACATAAGAAGAGTTTGGACGATGGTGTGGTTGATGAGGCTTTGAAGCTGTTAGGAGTAGACGAGGTGGGACTGACCCCTTCGGACAGAAAACTTCTAGAAACCTTAGCAGACAAATTCGGCGGTGGACCGGTGGGTCTTGGTACCTTAGCCGCTGCTCTCTCAGAAGAAGAAGCAACTATAGAGGAGTTCAACGAACCTTACCTCATACAACTGGGCCTTATTGAGCGCACCACTCGTGGCAGAGTGCTTACAGAAAACGGCTACAAGCACTTAGGCAAGCCTCTGCCAAAAAATTTACAAAAGAAACTCTTATAAAATGGCAGGACATAACAAGTGGAGTAAAATCAAAAGACAAAAGGAAAAGACAGATGCGCAAAAGTCTAAGATCTTTTCCAAATTTGCCAAAGCCATCTCCACCGCCTCTCGCGAGGCTAAGGGAGACACAAACTCCCCCACTCTCCGTGCAGCCATAGAGAAGGCGCAGGAGTTCAATATGCCAAGAGAAAACATAGAACGTGCAGTGAAGAAAGGTGTTGGTGGCGAAGGTGAGCAATTAGAGACTATTACATACGAGGCTTACGGCCCAGGAGGAAGTGCTTTGATAATAGATGCATTAACTAGCAACAGAAACAAGGCAGCTCAAGAGATAAAGTTCATTTTGTCGCAGTTTGGAATAGAGTTAGCTCAACCGGGTTCTGCTTCTTGGGCTTTCAAAAGAGAGGGTGGTGAGTGGGTACCCAACGTCCAAGTACCAATAAGTGAAGAGGGTGTGCAAACTCTTGAAAGCTTGATAGAAAAGCTTGAAGAAAATGATGAAGTCCAAGACGTATACACCAATGCCGAGTAGAGTAATAGGTATAGACCCTGGGTTTGATAGATGTGGTGTCGCAATCCTTGAGAAGTTGGCAAACAAAGAGACTCTCCTCTATTCAACCTGTATAAACACTAGTAGGCAGGACTCTCACGAGATTAGGCTGAACATGATAGGCACAAGCCTGAGAAAGGTTCTTGAAGAGTGGCAACCAGAATCAATGGCAATAGAGAAACTCTTCTTCAACATAAACCAAAAGACGGCTATTAAGGTGGCTGAGGCTAGAGGAGTTATTATGCACGAAGCCTCGCTAAAAGGCCTTCCCGTGACAGAGTACAGCCCCCAAGCGATAAAGATCGCGGTAACAGGCTATGGCAAGGCCACCAAGCCTCAGGTTGAAGCTATGGTGACAAGAATATTAGGTTTAGATAAGAGGAAGATGTTGGACGACGAGATGGATGCTATAGCTGTGTGCATAACCCACCTTGCCTCGACAAGAGCCAGATGATACAAATAACGCTGTCCCAGTATATTGGGCAAGTTAAAAACTTTAAATAACCATGGACGACAACTCAACAGACGATTTAAACCCTATAGATCCTGACGATCTTGAAGAGATTGATGAGGATGAGGTGGGCGTGCCCAATCCATCCCCTCTAAGCGAAGAGGATGATCACGAAAGTCTAGATGCTCTAGCAGACGAAGAGGAGGAAGAGATGGATTACGACGACGATGAGATGGACCAGATGTAAGTCTAGTCACGAACAATTTTAAGGAAGCGGTGTTTGCCAATACGGTAGACACCGTTTTCTTTTTCCTCTATTGCTCCTGCTTTTTCCAAACGATTGAACTCGGTCTTAGAAGACACTAGGTTGTGCTTTAGTAGAATATCTACCAACTTATCATCTTTACTTGCAGACACTGTTGGTATATCACTTGGAACCTCATTTTTAGAAAACTTCTTCTCAAAGTCTTCTTGTGCTGTCTTGGCCCCCTTCTCCCCGTGATACATTGAGACGATCTCGTAAGCTAGTCTCATTTTGGCCTCCTTAGGATGACCTTGCATTATCGTCTCTATCTCATCTAGTGGTACTCTTGTAGTAAGCTCAAAATACTTTGGGACAAACTCATCTTTTAGAGACATTATTTTGCCATACATATCGTCGGCTTTGTCTAAAATGTTTACAACGTTACCCCAAGAAGAACTCATCTTCCTGCCATCAAGTCCTTCAATTATCTCTGTCATCAAAATGTCTTGTGGTTCTTGCTTATAAAGCGGTTGGATCCTGCGTCCAGTAAGAAGATTGAACCTTTGATCTGTGCCTCCAAGCTCAACATCTGCTCTAACTGCTACCGAGTCATAACCTTGCATTAGTGGATACAGAAGTTCGTGGAATGAGACCCTCTGCCCAGCTTCTAACCTCTTTGCAATATTTTCTCTAGAAGAGAACTCGTTGAGACCAAACAGATTTGCCATCTGAGCTAAGTCCTTAAAACCTATTTTGTATAACCACTCTGAGTTGTGATGTGTCTCTGTCTTATCCTTATCAAGAATTTTGAAAACTTGATCAAAATAGGTCTTCATATTGCTTTCTACTTGTTCCTCCGTGAGCATTGGTCTTTCAGATTCCTTGTCCGACGTATCTCCAACAACTCCAGTAGCATCCCCAATTATAAAAACTGCTGTATGGCCTAAATTTTGAAAATCTCTCAACTTCCAAAGCAAAACCGCTCTGCCTATATGAATATTGGGGCTTGTTGGATCAATTCCCAGCTTTACCCTCAGCTTTTTTCCAGATTTTAGTTTTTCCTCCAGATGCTTCTTATCTATAACCTCTGAAACCCCTCGGGTTAAAAGCTCTTCTATCTCTTTATCCATATGAGTAATCTAACATGTTAAGATGTTTTTATGAATCCCGCTAAAAGGGCTTGGATTAAGACTCACAGGAAGAATATCCTGTCTTTGATCGTATCGGCCGTCTTGTTGATTATTGGTATTGGACTCTTGTGGGTAGCCAGCCTCAAAATACCAGATCTGTCAGATCTTGAAACCAGAAGAGTGGTGGAATCAACCAAAATATATGACCGCACCGGAGAAGTGCTCCTCTACGATATGGGTCAGAACTTGAGACGAACCATTATCCCCTTCAAGGAAATCTCTGATTATGTGAAGAAGGCTGTGGTTGCTGTGGAAGACAAAGGGTTCTACTCTCATGGAGGCTTTGATATGGAGGCCATAATGAGGGCTATCTGGGTAGACATAAAGACTCTGTCTCTCTCTCAAGGAGGCTCTACAATAACCCAACAAGTGGTCAAAAACTCTATCCTAACGACAGACAAGACCCCGACCAGAAAGTTGAAGGAGATCATCCTTGCAATAAAGCTTGATGGAGCTCTAACCAAAGAGCAGATACTGAACATTTATCTAAACGAGATACCCTTCGGGGGTAATCTATATGGGGTTGAGGAAGCTTCTCAAAACTTCTTTAGGAAAAAAGCTAAAGACCTAACCTTGGCAGAGTCAGCTTATCTGGCCGCGATTATAAACCGACCAACACGATACTCCCCTTATGGCACACATAGAGATGAGTTAGAGAATAGGAAAAACTTTGTCCTAAGTGAGATGCTAAAACAATCTCTTATAAACACCGAGGAGTACGAAACGGCTTTGAAGGAGGTTGTCGCCTTCAGCCCCAGAGAGAACATCGGTGGGATAAGAGCTCCTCACTTTGTTTTCTATGTCATAGACATACTTAGAGACACTTATGGTGAAGATACCATTCAAAGTGGTGGTCTTAGGGTTATAACCACTCTTGACTATGATATACAAAAAGAAGCAGAAGTTGTTGCAAAAAAGTACGGTGAGATAAACCAGGAGCAATTCAACGCTGACAACAACGCCACTGTTGTTATAAACCCAAAAACTGGAGACATCTTAGCTATGACTGGATCCAGAGACTACTTTGACGAAGATATAGGTGGTAACTTTAACGCAGCGATAGCTCGTAGACAGCCGGGCTCAACCTTTAAACCTCTTGTCTACTCTGTCTTGTTCAACAAGGGTTATACGCCAGATACAATCCTTTGGGATGTACCAACCCAATTTTCTCCAAACTGTGACTGGGATAAGCTTGAGAGTGACGACATTTGCTACTCTCCAGTCAACTACGACGACCTCTTCCGAGGCCCTATGAAGATAAGAGACGCTTTGGCCCAATCAATAAACGTCCCCGCAGTTAAGGCTCTATATCTTGCTGGAATAAGAAACTCTCTTGATCTGGCCGAATCATTTGGCATCACAAGTCTTAAGGATGAAAGTCGCTTTGGTCTATCTCTTGTCCTTGGAGGTGGTGAAGTATCTCTTCTGGAACTTGTATCTGCATACAGCGTGTTTGCCAATGATGGAACACGAAACCCTCACAACGCATTGATTAGGGTTTACGACTCTAGAGACAAAATTTTGGAAGAGCACACCCCATCACCAAGAAGAGTTTTGCCAGAAGATACATCAAGGAAAATATCCAGCATCCTTTCTGATAACGTAGCAAGAACCCCAGCTTATGGACCAAACTCTATCTTGTATTTTGCAGATAGGCCTGTAGCAGTAAAGACAGGTACAACCAACGACTTCAAAGATGCTTGGATTGTTGGCTTTACCCCCAACGTCGTTGTAGGGGCTTGGGTTGGCAACAACGAAAACATTCCAATGGAAAAGAGAGTGGCTGGCTTCATCGTTGCTCCAATGTGGAGAGAGCTTATGAATGCGGTTCTCCCAGACCTACCTGTTGAAAACTTCGGAGAGCCATCAATCACAGATCCAGACTTAAAACCTGTTCTACGAGGAGAGTGGCAAAGCGGAGAAGCCCATTCCATCCTTCATTTTGTGGACAAAGACAATCCCTTAGGCCCATCACCAATTAACCCAAACCTTGACCCACAATACCAAAACTGGGAGAAAGCTATTGAAGCCTTCTTATCTTCTAGTAGACCAGTTTCGTCAAATTAAGCTTTGTTCTAGATCTAACCAACTCCAAAATCTGATCTTCTTTGAGTTTTAGCTCGTTTCTTTTTGCTGGAGAGGTCTTTATCTTCAGACTATTGCCTTGTATTGATACATCCTCAGCAAAAACATCAAAACCAGCAACCTCCTTAACGCTATTACAAACACTTTCTCTGATAGCCCGGTCCCCACCCAAAGACCTCCTTAACCTCTCTAGAAGCCCGTTTAAAGCATCCATTACCGGTTCATGGGCATTAGTAGATATCTAAAACTTTTGTCCCCTACACCCTCTACCATTATCGGCTTGCCCTCCCCAGCAAAATGAAGTTGTAAGCTATCCACCGAAATGGAAGCAAAACCGTCTGTAAGGTAACGATGATTAACACTTATTGATATATCCTTACCTTCAAGAGAAGCTTCTATATTGTCTTTGTTCTCACCAACATCTTGATTTTTAGACTCTATCTCAAATTTTTTATTTTTTGGAGAAAGAGTCAGTCTAAGTTGGTTAAAATTGTCTGAGAATATGAGTGAGGTCTTCAAAGAAGAGAGGAGATCTTGTTTCAACACAATAGCACTGGAAGCGATGTCTTTAGGAATAATTTGTTTGTAGTCTGGAAACACACCATCTATTGTGCGAGAGGTTAAGTATATAGACCCGCCTCTCATAGCCATTTGATTATCTTCAATGGTTATAGACACATCTTCTTCTATACCATCAAAGATTCTTATTATTTCCAGAACATTCTTTTGTGGTAAGAGTATTTGGGTAAAGTTTGGTATCTTTTTTACCTTTATTTTTTTCTCAGCGAGCCTGAAGGAGTCTGTAGCAACAAAAACAAGACTTTCCCCTTCATGGATTAAACAAACAGATGAGAGTTCTGGTTTAATACTCCCAACCGCAGCTGCATAAAACACGGATTTGAGACCTAAAACAAGATCCTTAGACGGTATAGAGAAGTTACTCCCACCACCCATCTCAGGGATAACAGGAAACTCCTCTGGAGGTAGGGTTTTTAGGGTTGAGTGTGTTGTTGGGGTTTCTATAACAAGAGTTTGGTTGTCTTGGGTTAGGGTTACATTATTTCCTTTTGATAAAGAGTTTATGAGAGAAGAGAAGATGTGTGCCGGAACAACAACATGACCTTCTTTTAGAACTTTAACGGGTAGATGGATTGATATTCCTAAATCTAAGTTTGTTGCCCTAATAGTTAAGATTCCTCCAAGAGCCTCTAAAGAGATCCCTGCTAAAACTGGTAGGGTTACATTTTTACCAGAGACCTTCTCGGCTCTACTCACAGCCTCCACAAGTTTTTCTCTAGTTGATTCTATTTTCATATTTAAATACTTGTTAATACTATTAGTCTTGTGGATATGTGGAAAAACTTTTTAAGATAGATAGAGATTAGTGTTTTTATTTTTTTAAAAAAGTGGAGTGGTGGATAACTTCTAAAAACCGATATTAACTTTTTAACCCCCCTACTTGTTTCTTGGTTTTTTAAAGACATTTTTGTTTGGTTTTGAACATTTTGTACACAACTATTAAACAGATAATAAGTTTCTTATTTGAGAAAGTTCTTGTTCTAGTGTTTGGTCGTTCTTTAGATCTGTCTTTATTTTCTCACAAGAGTGGATGACTGTGGTATGGTCTCTACCTCCAAGTTTATCCCCTATTGAAGGGTATGAGATGTTGAAATCCTCTCTCAAAATGTACATTATCATTTGGCGAGGTTTTATTATCTCCTTCCGGCGAGTCTTCTCGTATATACTCTCCTCCTCTATAGAATAAAAGTCTGAGATTATCTTAACAATGTCCTTTACCGCCACAGCTTTCTTGGGTTTCTGACTGTTCTTTATCAGGCTCTTTACATCAGCCACCGTCACCTCCCTACCTTTGAGTTGGGAATGAATTATTAGGGTGTTTAGGGCTCCCTCAAGATCCCTAATGTTGCCTGCCACAGCCTTTGATAAGTAATCTATTACCTCTGGGGTTAGAGACATGCCTTGTAGTCGTGCCTTAGCGCTCAATATAGCTATCCTAGACTCGTGGTCCGGCTGGGGTATGTCTATTATCATTCCTGCAGACATCCTGCTTTTTAGGCGGTCTTCAAGCCCCTGTATGAAGTGTGGATGTTTGTCGGAGGAGAAGATAACCTGTTTGTTGTTGTCATAAAGGGTGTTAAAGAGATGGAAGAGCTCTTCTTGGAATTTCTGCTTCTCGGAGAAAAACTGGATATCGTCCATGATAAGTACATCGTATTTTCTGTATTTCTCCTTAAATACAGCCATTTTTTGGGTTTGGAGGGCATTCATACAGTCTTGGCCAAACTTTTCAGATGTCATATAGAAGACCCTCTTACCTGGAGAAACCGTCTTTATATGGTTGCCTATAGCCTGTATAAGGTGGGTTTTGCCGTGGCCGGTTGAGCCGTAGATAAAGAGAGGGTTATACATAAGCCCTGGGGATTTGATAACCGCCTGAGCGGCTGCATGGGCCAACTCATTAAAAGGGCCAATAATAAAGGTTTCAAAGGTGTAGCGAGGGTTTAGGTTGTCTTCTTTATTGACCAAGGACTCTGGCAAAGGCAGGCTGGCCGTACCACCCATGGTTATAGGCTTATCCTCCCTTCTTTTAGGCTCATCACGGTTTATAACGTATTCTACAGCGTGTATGGTGTGGTCTCGGTCCCTAAGGAGTTTTAGGACGGTAGCATGGTATCTGGATTGGAACATATCTCTAGCGAAGGCATTTGGCACAGACAGAATAATGGTGTTTTCGTCTCTTTTGACGATATGAGTGTCTTTAAACCAAGTGCTAAAGGCAGGCTTAGAAATGGTCAATTCTATCTCAGCTAGTATTGATTCCCAGAGTTGTTTTGGATCCATAAAGAGTGTCCGAACGATATGTAGTATATATGTTCGGACCAAGACTCCAAACTTGTAATATGGCCAAAAAATGTTTATAATGTGTTTATAAGTTGTTAACTAGAAATGTCTACAACATACCAACCCAAGAAGCGCAAGAGAGCTAGAGCCCACGGCTTTAGGAAGAGAGCCAAAACCACTGGTGGTCGTCGCACCGTGAAGAGCCGTCGTCGCAAGGGTCGCAAACGACTGACTGTATAATGCTTTCTAGTCAGAACCGAATACCTAGGAAAGATTTTGGGGACATACTGTCTTCTCGTCAGACCTCAAGTACTAAAAACTTTTTACTAAGATTTGCTCAAAACAAAGATAAGAGGTTTGCTGTATCTGTATCCAAAAAAGTCTCAAAGAGTGCTGTTGCAAGAAACACATTAAGAAGAAGAACCTACGCTGTCCTGAGAGATCTTCTGCCAAAATTAGGAAATGGTTTATATTTAATAAGTGCTAAGCCGAGTGCTAAGGACCTTCGTGGCGATAGATTAAAAAATGAAATAACTGAGTTATTATTATCCTGATGTCTACCTTATACAACAAACTGCTTGTCGAGCCGATATACAACACCCTCGTCACCTTGTTTGATCTGTTCCCTCTTGCCGGTGCAGGCCTCTCCATAATCCTCATTACAATTATTGTTAGACTGGCTCTATACCCACTCTCTAAGAAGGCAGTTAAGGCGCAGATAGAGATGCAGAGCTTAACTCCAGCGCTACAAGAGATAAAGACGAAGTATAAAGACAACAAAGAGGAGCAGGCTCGTCGCACTCTAGCCCTCTACAAAGATCGAGGTATTAACCCCTTTTCTGGTATCTTGGTTTTGCTTATACAGCTTCCTGTTATTTTTGCTCTATATCACATTTTCGTCTCCACCGGCTTCCCCGAGATAAACACCGAGCTCCTCTACTCCTTTGTGGTTCCTCCAGTTGAGGTTAACCCAATGTTTTTTGGAGCTGATCTGACTCAGAAGAGCGCTATCCTCGCTCTTCTTGCTGCTATTACCACTTACTACCAGATCAAACTAGCTTCCCCCATAAACAAGAAGTCAGCAGGAGCTCCATCTTTCGGAGATGATCTGGCTCAAAGTATGCAAACACAGATGAAGTACTTCTTCCCTGTGATGGTCTTCTTCATCGCTTATACAATCTCAGGTGTCATTGCTCTCTATTGGCTCACCACAAACCTCTTTACGATTGGTCAGGAGATCTTTGTACGAAGAAAGTTGTTAGCTAATCAAGCTTAAGTGCCCAAAGAGTCAGGTCCTTCTTGTTGGTGAAGATCAAGTACTCTTCCTCCGAGTCTAGCTTTAGGTTTGTTGCATCAACCTCTTGCCCAAACTCAGTCTTTGGGTCAAGGATATTCTCAACAGTGTTGGTGTCGACGTTGAACCTTCTGATACTATCTGTGTAATCTGTCACACCTTGGTACCAAAGATCTGGTACATCAAGACCCAAGCCTCCACTCGGCACTCCACAAATGACAATGCTTGATGATTTCTCACTCCAAACACACTTCTCTGGTAGAGTGGCTGGTAGGATGTTGGTAACAGCCTCTGTAGTTAAGTTTTTAGCGGTTAACACAACTTGTCCGCCTAGTGTATTGCTATAGAGTAGTCTTCTACCGTCAGGGTTTGATAAGGCCGTCAGTCCCATCAAAGGACCAAGAATCTTGGTTAAATTACCATTATTTAGGTTTAAGTTATAAACATACCCTTCGGCTTTGGAGCTGGGCTTAGTCCTTAGGATGACGGAAGTGTTTGTGAGGGGTTGTATAAGCCAGCTTCTGAAGCTAGAAGCAAGAACGTTTCTCGCACCACCTCCATTAAAGTTTGAGGTGTATACCCCTCCAACATCCTCTAGTGTATAAACAAGGTTCCCGTTTGGTAGAAGAGCTACCTCCCCCACTTCGCCTTCAAGCAAGGTGCTACTCATGGTGTACAAAGCCTCGGTAGAGGTGCCTTTAGGAGCAGTGAGGGATATTGAGGTGTTTGTTGTTAGGTCGCTGTTGTTTATAACCGTTCTCTCAAGGAAACCCGCACCATCCTCTCTCCACAAAGCTGTGTAGATCTGGGGCCTGGTGGTGTTTATGATCCTCACCTTCTCTCCGGTTGCCAAATTGCTTTCAAACACGTGGCCAGTAGCTCTCTCCACAAAGCGCACCATAGGAGTGTCATCTCTCTCTATAATAATCGACCCAGATACAGGAGTATCAGAAAGCCTAAAGAAGTTTGATACAGGTACACCAGTACTCCCTGTAGGTTCGTCACCACCAGTTGTTGAACCATCTCCGGTGTCTGTACCCGTATCACCACCTGTGGAGACATCCTCTGGTGCGCTACCAAAAGGAAGTCCGGGGATTACGGGTAGGCCGTTTGGCGTCTTACCACCCAAAAGAAGATAGAGTATTCCGCTTCCAAGAGCGATGGTGAGGATGAGTATTAAGATGGCAGTACGTTTCTTCATGTGTTAACGATTTATGAAAGCACTTTCTCTTAATGTGGGGAAGCACACTATTTTCCCTTGAAGTTCTGGACTTCCTCCAACTAGTTGTTTTATAGCGTCTCTTCTACTATTTGGACACGCGTTGTATTGTTGGAAGTCTGGTCCAAATGCCACATGAACGTTTCTAATAAAAGTGCTAACAATAATATTGCTTGTATTGGCAACAGATACTTCTAAACAATTTCCAGAATATTCCCCCGGTTTGTAACAGGCGAGATCTCCAGCTTGCTCGGCTGTTTGAGGGTAAGCTTTTATTACTTGCCACACAAGAAGACGTTCTCTTGTCCTCTCCTCTCCTCTTTCTGTATACGTTTCTTGATATCTTAACCCCTTCAAATCTTCTAATCCTGAGAGAAGGTTACTGTTTATATAACAAGGATTATTAATACATGCACCCGGGGTTACTGTTATTTCTGCCGAATTCAAAACAACACAGTTGTTGGTACAGCCAGTTTCTTCAGCACCTTCATTCCCGAAACCTCCATTATTAAGGTCATCTGGGTTCAGTGCTTCTCCACCTGCATTTTGTGGAGTAGGAGCTAGGGTTATTCTTACCAAGTTAGGGCTTATCGTAAAGAGAATTGCATAAGAGCCTATCGCCAGAAGGAGTCCAAACAAAGCATTTCTTATTATTTTCTTTGCGTCCTCTTTGCCCCCCCAAGCATCTGTTGTGAGATAGATTATTCCTCCATACATTACCCTTAGAACAGCTAGAGCGCCAGCTACAGCAATAATTAGTGGCACAAGGTTGCCGAAGAACGTTGCTGGGTCTGTGCCAGAGTTTCCCCCCACGAGTATTGGTAATGGAGCTAAAGGGCTATAATCCATTGTTTTGATTAAACATTATATTAAAGTTTTTAGGTTGAGGTTGTACCAAGACTCCTTTATTAGTAATAGAAAGTTGTATCTTCGCTTGACCAGAGGAGTCGTCTGAAATTCTATAGGTAACTCTATTTCCAGTTCTTGCGTCTCCTGTGTTGGTTGACCAAAGATAACTTATTGCTGGTGCGTTTTTCGTAGTGGTTCTATGAAATAGTGGTATCGCCGAGAAGCTCACTTCACTATTAATTAGTGAAAAGTTATTTAAAACAGCCTTATTTAACATCAAGCCATATAGTGGACTGTCTTCTACAACTAAGATTTCAGGATCTGATGGAGATAGGGTAACTCTCTCTGTAGCCAAAATATCTCCTTCTTCCCCATCTCTGACATCCACCCTTACTTCTATAGGTAAAGATAGTATGGTGTCACTAAAAGTTATACTGTTCTTACCAACCCCAGAGAGGCTACCCAATACAGTTCCATCCTTACTCCACCTGTAATACAAAGATGCAGAACTTTTACCTGGGATAATAGCTATGGCAGACACAGCCACTTGTCCTTCGTTTGGCCAAAGAGCCAGACCTTGATAAAAAGGAGGCGTATAAGACTGACCTTCCCACAATATGTCCACTGTTTGGGCTTCTGCATTAGGAGGCATTAGTACAAAACAAGTGCTGAATAGTAAAGAAAGAAGAGTTATACGCATAACAATATTATAACCCAACTGTTTCTTTGATTTTTGTATCAAGGATCATAAATACAACTATTCCAGTCCACGCAGGTAGACTAGATAAAACTGGTATCATCTCAGCCACAAATCCAGTTGACCCAACCACGAGTCTTTTTGGGCTGACAAAGCTGATCCCCTTGAGTTTGAACCAAAACCAGAAGTGGAAGCCAGCAAAGAAGGCTACAATAAAGTTTAGTCCAGGGACTAGAGATAACACGTCATAAAACAAGGCAACCGCGATCATAAGATACTTTGTTGGGCCAGATAGTTTTGATTCAGGCTTTGATACAGGGGTATCCATTTTTATCTTGTGACCTCTCGGGTTTCTTCTAACTCTCTTTTTGCCTTCTTTTGAGCCAAGACTTGTGATGGGTCTGAGGTGATGATCTGGTCCTCGGTGTAAGAGGCAATGATCTTGATAGCTACGTGCTTAAGCCCAGCGAAGAAGATCCCCTCCCCCACATCCGACTCAAGGAGCAAGAACTTCTCTTCATCTGTCAGGTTGAAGGTTTTCTGCAGGTTATCTATGTTTGTTGGAGACTGCTTAAGTAAGACTTGGATAGAAGAGTTAGTGATGATCGGTAGACCGTATGGAGACTTGAGGAAGTCGCCCACGTCTTGAGTGATGGTAGCCACACCCAAGTAATACTTCCTCCCTCTCTTAACCAACCCTGTTAGGAAGGAAGCCGTGTCGTCTGACTTCATCATCCACCACGCCTCGTCTATGACGAGTAACCTCTTCTTCAGCTCTCTCCTTACCGCGTTCCAGATAAAGTGAGTGACGATGTACATCGCCACAGGCTTGAGCTCATCCTCCATGTCACGGAGAGAGAAGACCACCAACTTCTTGTTGATGTCTACATTTGTTGGTCTGTTGATGAAGCCTGCCCAAGTACCCTTGGTGTACTTAGTAAGCCTTTGAGCCAAGGACTCGCCTCCCTCAAGACCTGAGAGCACTAGCTCAAAGTCGGACATTAGAGGAGGCTCAACGTTTCTAAAGTCGGAGTCAGCTGTGATGTCTTTAAGTGCATATGTCTCGGTGATAGCTCGGTCTATAAGCGCGTCCTCTTCTGCGGTGAGTCCTCCCATCATAATACGGAAGAGCCCTACAAGGTTGATGATGTTACTCCTCAAGATATTGGCAGCTGACTCATCAGGACCTGGGACCGGTAGGTCAAAGGGGTTTATATGGTGCTCGGAGTTGAGAGAGACGTTGAAGTATCTACCCCCTACTGCCTCAGCCATGTACTCGTACTCTCGCTCTGGGTCTATGATGATGACCTCAGTATCAAACATTAGGGTTCTTAGGATTTCAAGCTTGGTGCAGTAAGACTTACCAGCACCTGACTTGGCGAAGATGACGGAGTTGTAGTTCTCAAGTGAGAAGCGGTCAAAGAGTACAAGGGATGAGTTGTGTCTGTTGATGCCGTAGAGTATCCCTTTGTCGGAGGTGAGGTCAAATGAGGTGAATGGGAAGAGGGATGAGAGTGGTGAGGAGTTAAGCTTGGAGTGTACACCCAAGAGATCGTCGCCCAAGGGTAGAGTAGACTTGTAACCCTGCTCTTGCTGGAAGAGTGCTGGCTTAACATACACGAGCTTAGCCTCAAGGATGGACTTGATCTCATTTTCTATCTTGTCCAGCTCAAGGTTAGAGTCGGCGTAGATAGTGATGTAGAGGCCAACATCAAAGAGCTTCTCTTGAGCTTGTTGTAGCTGGTCGCGGAGGTTCTCAAGATCTTGATAAGCCACATCAAGCACTGGGTCTCTGACTAAACCCTTCTCCTCTCTGGTGTGTATCTGGCTCTCCACCTCAGCCACCTTCTTTTGGAATTGCCTTAGTATTTTGGATGTCTCTATCGGATGAACAAAGATAGACACATCAAAAACTTTATCCATATTAAGTATCGGAGAGAACCACTCTTCCGAAAGGAAGCGCGGATAAGAAATGATGAAGAAGCTACGCAAGATTTTTTCTCCGAGGTCCAACTCTCTGGGGGTAATCTTTAGCGCCGAAGGAGCTATAAGGTCCTTGAGCTCCAGCACTCCTGCTTCAAAGACTTCTTGAGGCAGGATAGACTGTATCCTTTGCTCAACCTTCTCCTCTTTTTTACCGATGATTTTGTCGAAGAAGCTCATAGTTATCTTTTTATAATAGCTTTTTCTGTCTCCCCAGGGTTGAAGGCCTTATAGAAGAGCTCTGTCACCTCGTCTGTTCCGAGCCTAGCTATACGTATACCAGTCCTTATAAGTCCTTGCTCTACCACAGCCAAGCGTTCCTCCAGTTGTGTTCTAGCCTCATCGAAGTCAGCTTCCTTAGCACCGGCTCTGTCTTTGGGTTTTCTGCTAACAAGAGAGGAGAGCCCACTAGACTTGTTGGTGCTTATGATAGAGGGGTTGTATGGTACGACAACGAAGAAGCTCTTTGTCATGATGTTGGTAGACTCGGTGAAGGACCTGACGAACTCTATATATTCGTGAGTCTGGAGCTTCATTAGGCTGTTGGTTTGGAGTTTGGCCTGCTCTTCAAGTAAGGCAAGGTAAGGTCTGATGTCCAACTTTCTTGATTGCACTACTATCTGAACAGAGAAGTCTAAAGAGTTTAAGAAGTCTTGAAATTGCAGAAGGATGGCATTCTTCTCATCTACGGACTTAAGGGAGAAGTTGAGTGAGGAGGCAAGGAGTATGCCACGCATGCCACCATCCTTCTCGATGATGATGCCGTCTCGCACTTCTTTGATAGGGACAAACGCTTGAGTAGGTAAAGAACCACTAGCCATAAGAGTATTATAGCGTATCTTTTGTAACAGGGTTTGATTGTTGCTTCACATCTAGCTCGAAGGTGAGGTCTTTGAGCTTACTACCTGAGAGCTTTGGCACAGTAAGTTGTTCTAAAGACTTCCCCGCTTCCATAGTGCTCCCTTTGTCGGTTGTCTTGTTGGCCTCCTTCTTCCATATATATAGACGAGAGCCTATGTAGAACTTGAAGAAGTCCTCCATAATGAGGGTGAAGGGCCTGTCGTTGACCTTGAAGAAGGCTAAAGCCGCTCCAAGAGCCACGACCGGTATGGAGAGTAGGATAGCGATGAACTTTGGCAGGAGAGAGAAGAAGACTACGGAAATACCAATAGCTCCAGCCACGTAGATAAACTGCTTGAAGGTTAAGGGGCCGAAAATCTTATCCTCTACCTCTATGTATTGTGGTACTTGGAAGCGCATTTGGTTTATATTATAGGCTCTCTATAAGGGTCCTTACCACCTTCATAATGGGGTTTGTTGTCTGGTATCTGTGGCACGAGCTTCTTCCTCTCCTCAAAGGTGAGAGTAGATTTGGGTTTATCTTGAGCGGGGGCCGAGATCTCCTCGTGCCTCTCTACGACAACTGTGGAAGCTATAGGAGTTGACTCAACAGTCTGCTCTGGCACGGACTGCAGAGTCTCCTCCCCTGCTTCGGCTTGGAGCTCG
>CAZSOL010000002.1:64693-116059 GCA_964608585.1 uncultured Candidatus Saccharibacteria bacterium
AGTCTGCTCTGGCACGGACTGCAGAGTCTCCTCCCCTGCTTCGGCTTGGAGCTCGTTAGCCTTCTCAAGTATTGGGGCGAAGACTTGCTTGTCTACATCATTTGCTATCATTGTGGCACGAGCAATATCTAGCGAGAGCTCTCGCATAATGTTCCCTAAGAAGTCACTCTGTGCCTCAAAGCCGTATATGACGAGCATTACTTCTGTCTCCAGACTCTCTTTTTGTGGGGCTGTTAGGTTATTGCTTTTGGCGACATTACCTACGAATGCTCTCCAAGAAGTCTGTGCAATAGCACGCTGAAGAGCTTGGGGTAAGGTCTTAAGTTGCTCATCTATTAGTTTGTTTGTGTCTTGGTCCATAGTTTATTCAGATGAAGGTTTTGTTTTCTCGGCACCGGCATCACCACCTCCTTCAGTAGGCTTCTTGTCCTCTTTTTTATCAGAGTCGCCTCCACCAGACTCTTTAGCCTTGGATAGTTCCTCGGCCAGCTTTTCTTCTGGCTTCTTTTCTTTCAACTTCTTTCTTATGTCTATTGCACTAAATCGAACCTCTTTCTTAACTGGACCGACAAAGGCAATGCGGTCCATACTAATTCCACTTGGTCCAATTTTTTTGTTAAGCACATTTAATCCCGGTATATTTGGTACTTCTATATTGGATTTTTCTAGCTCCTTTGCATAAGTCTTTTGTCTGTCAGATGCGGCACTATCTTTTGTATTTAGTTTTATCCCTATTCTTTTCTGAGCCTCTAATCTAGCATCTCTCTCTTTCATTCCTGTTAGCATTAAGTTTCTTACTTCTCCTTCGATTTCATTTTCAAAATTTTTATCAAATTTTTCTTCTGCTTGGGATTGAGTTAAGTTGTTATCTGCATCTCTTAGTTTCTTTATTTCTTTTAGACGAGCTATCTCCATCGCTTTAACTTGTTTTATTGCATCTTTTTCGCTTATTTCATAGTTGCTTGCCTCCATTAACTCACGAGCCTTTCTCTTCCTTGCTTCTTCCTCATTTACCCCCTTAAGATCGTCGACCCTTGTTTGAGCCCCTGCAATCTCTTCCTTCGTGCCATTTTTCTTTGCTTCATCTAATTCTTTCTCGGCCTTGCTTATTACTAAGTCTGAAGGCTTGAAGCTTTCAGCAGTCTTCTTTTCCGCTTCTCGTCTGTCTTTCATTTCTTTTGCAAAACCGCCAGACTGCGCCTTTCCAGCAGCGAGCTCCCCTCCCAAAGCAGTTCCTCTAACATCAAAACTTGATCCAGCTGTCTTTTGTCCAGTAGCCAAAGCGAGACGAGCTAGTCTGCTGGTTGGAGCCGCCTTTTTTAAGGTTTCACTATCTGCCACCACTTGCCCAAATCTACCAACTGTTCCTCTACCAAATCTCCCAGCAACTCCTAAAGTTGCTCCTCCTGCAAGACCTGTGGCCCACTTCGTAACCTTGCTTACACCACTAGGGGCCATGTCTGAGTACTTTTTGGCAATAAGGAGAGAGGCGACCAAGAAGATTATGATAATAATAAAGTTTATAAGAGTTGGTACCCCAGATGCTTCGAAGAGGCCTGTTTGCCCACCTCCAAATATGCTAGCCAAAGAACCACCAGAACTACCAAAAGTTGTTGTTCTGATGCTGTTTGTCAGGACTATGGTCACATACATCATAAGGAAGAAGATTGGAGCAAAGACTCCCTGTCCCACTAGAGTGTCTTTCCATTGTTTTGATACACCACTAAGTCCAGGTAGAACTCCAGACAGGAAGGCGATTGGAGAGAGTATTAGTACAAATATAAGTGCAACAAAGCGGATAATAAGCATCAAACTCATTGCAAGGAAGACAAAGCTTGTGATGAGCAAAACGACAGAAGATAAGATGGCTATGGTAGATACAGAGGAAGCGTTTTCAAATGTCCCTGCTGCCCCGAAGATAGATGTAACTCCCAAGGCTCCCATAATTGCGTTGGACAAACCTGTGCTTGTAAAGTCCAAAGCTCCTGCGGGCGGCACAGCCACTGTGGCTTTGTAGAATACTATTGCCAACATATTGAAGATGTCTATAGCTACCTTGGTGAAGAAGAGTGAGAAGTTGATAAGAACCGCTGCTATAATTATGTTGACCACTATTTCTCTAGCATTTTCCTCCTTTCCTATTATGGTCATTATGGAAGCGTAGAGGAGCACGAAGATGAAGCCCATGTTTGCCACATCCCGTATGACGGACCAAGCTTGGTTGATGCCACCGATAGCTTTAAGATTGATGGACATATCAACTATAGTGAACTGGATTGCTCCATTGAGTAGAACTCCAGAAAGCATGGTGATAAGCGAGGTAAGAGTGAGTAGGAAGTAGGCAAAAGGAGAGACTACAAGTCCTAAGAAGTCGATCCCGCTAATGATAGAGGCGTCTGCCGATATAGGTAGAAACATTACCAGAGCCAGTATCAGCAGAATTTTTTTAGATAAGAATTTCATTTTACTGTAATGGAGTTGATCCTCTTGTAGATGTTACTTCTACTGATGGAGCACAGTTGACAGTTACATCCGCCAAGTTGGGTTGTCTTACTGTGACAAAAGCGTTTTTTATCCCGAATGTAGAATAACTTTGGACAATACTATTTAATGGTCCAAAAGAAGAGAATATTTCGTCTCCAAACCACAGATAAGAAGTGTTTTCTGGATATGTACTGTCGGCAGTCCAAATCATTTCTTCAAACAAGCCTACCTGTGTGGTGCTTGGGTAACAATATAGTATTGGGTTGTTGGTAGGATTAGTTGTTGGAGTTGTAGGGGCTGTTGGAGTGGTGGGGGTTAGAGGGTTGATCAACTGCTTGTATTCGCAGATATTTGGCTCGCTATTGCCATTTAGGTTTGATGGGTCGCCTCCAAAGGTGCTATTGCTACACTGTATACCACCATTACCAACACGTAAGTAGTACGTAAACCCACCCGGTGTTCCGTATCTAACCTGTTTTATGCCAGAGAAGTTGCACCTACTACCCTCTTCTGCACATAGAACCCAACCAGTTTCGTCACTATCTGGGTTGTAAGGGCCTTTAGTTTGCCCATAGAAGGAGCACGAAGCATAGCCGGACGATTGGACGTCAAACTCTTCAGCTGTACACATAACACCGTCTTCTACATCATCAAGGATTCTTTGAGTTGCTCTTGATAAGAAACCTGAAGTACCTATAACGTTCATACGTACACGAGTTTCCCCATCAAAGGCGCAGAACTCACCCTCGTTTGCACAGAATATCCAACCAAATTTAGGTTGAGGTAATTTAGCACCAGATGAGCCGTCAAATCCTTGACTAAAGTTTGAACTAAAGACACCATTTGACCCAATTACGTATCTATTAAGTAACCCAGTAGCGAAAGCGCCAATAAGTTGGTTAAAGCTGTCGACGTCCATAAGCCTGTTTACTCCTGACAAGACGGACCCATCTAGAGCCTCCTTTATCTGGTGGCCTGGAGTTGTGATCCTCTCTGTTCCTAAACACGCACCAGGAGGTTTGTTTAGATCAACACCGAGAACTTCCAATTCTCTAAGCCTTTCTTGGCTAAGAGTTCCCTCCTGGTACCTTTGTTTGTCAGTTGGAGAATAGTCTGGATTTCTTTCTCCATCACAAACTTTTTTACTCAAGAAGCCAGTGTTCTTCGTTAGTTCTGACTCTTCAAGATCCAACGCCTCTTGTAGTTCTCTGTTGAGGTCTGCCTTGGCGGTTAAGAAGGCACCATAAGGGTTACTAGACTGAGACTGAGTAACAGCAAACCATGCATCCCAACCCCCCTCTTCAAAATTATTAACAAAGTTTTCGTAGTTCCCACCAATTTGTTCTATCGTACATTGATATTGAGTCTCTGGTACAAAAGTCTTTACCAAAGAAAGCTTTACTTGAGCTTGGAATGGAGAACAAAGAAATCCAAGACCCTCGCTCTCACCAATGCGTTCTCCTAAGAAACCACTACTGAAGTTTTTTAGATAACCCTCTGGGTCTGTAACATAAGCAGGATTACCATCAAAGCCAGTGTTAGCCCATCTTATCGTTGACTTAACTGTTTCATCCACAAGTTTTTGGGCAAAAGCCATCGCCACTCCATCTAGTATGTCTATAACAACTTGTTTTATGTCAAAAACTGGAATTAATGCCTCAGCTTTTTTAGCTGTTAAGGGTGCATAAAACACAGAAGATACAAAAAACAGGCACAAAACAAAAGTTATAGATTTTTTCCAGAGATTTTTTTTGTAAAAGTTATAGAGCATACTTTTTTAGGGTCTTGTTTATCTGCTCTATGATGGCGTCATCAGCATAGATTTTGTTGTTTATTTTTACCATGTGAGCCATTAGGGTAGCTGGGTCGTCTGACTCACTTGAAATGTTTTCAAAAAGGAAGGCCAATTCTAAGTAATGGTTTATAAGTTCAAGTTGTAGTGTGGCTATGCTACTGGGCACTGGTATGACTTTTAAGGAGTTAGCAATTCGCAAATACTCTTGGTGCATATGGTCAGTTGGATTTTCTACTTCTGGTTCCACCGTCTCGCTAAAGATATCGTTGTCCTCATAACTTAAAGCACTTATGTATTCGTTGTAGGCCCCCGTCATTTTCTCGTCATAGTTTTTGTAAGCAGATTCGGTGTCGGGGATAATTGCCAGATCAGTTATTTTTATTGCCTGAGGGCTATCTATGCTTAGAGTTGGGATGAGCTCTACATATTTGTCTGCAATTAAGTCTAAAGAATCAGTGCTAGCATTACCCTCTGAAACTAGGTTTATATAATCAAGAAACATCTGCCTGCTCACGAGATCTGTTGTGTTTAAGGTGTCTTCCTGAGATATAGCTTGATTAGCCGTACCTAGGTTGGCTTTGTTGGTTGGAGTATATGTGCTAAGTTCGTTGGCTCGGTTGCTATCAACAGAGACAATGCTTTGGGGGGCGTTCTTAACATTGGTCGTCTTGAACCACCCTGCTCCCCCAATGAGAGCCACAGATACCAAAAGAGCCGACAAGATGCTAAAGCGCATTGGTTAAATTATATCAGAGCATTTAACCGATTTTCCCAATACATATATATAGAGTGGATACTGAGGCAAAATAGGAAACCTTAATAAATTATTTATCAAGGTTTATTAGAGTTTTGAGATAATCTCTACCCATTTCTCCACTTGTACGTCCTCAGCTCTTAGATTGTCGTCCAGCTTAAGCTCTTGGAAGACCTCTCGCACCTTATCCTTCGGGGCTACCTTTGTAAGGTTTGAGGAGAGCTTCTTCCTCTTTGAGGCGAAACCGGCCTTGAGGAAACGGAAGAACTTCTCTTCATCTACTCCAGCCAGTCTACTTTTGGAGATGTTGGATATTAAGATAATAGCCGAGTCTACTTTAGGAGCTGGGGAGAAGGATCCTGCCAAAACCTTTTCTACATACTTTGGTTCACCATAAATCTTTACTGATATAGACAAGATACTCTCCTTACCATCCTTAGCCACAATCCTCTCCACAACCTCTTTCTGCACCAAGAGCACCATCTTCTCTGGTTGCTTGTCGCAGGATAAAAACTTTTCCAAGATGGCTCCTGTTATGTTGTACGGGATGTTGGCGATTAGCTTGTATCTACTCAACCTTGGGTTGAAGTCCAAGATATCCTCGTGCACAAGCTCAAGCTTGCCAAGCTCTACCTCACCCTCAAACTTATTTGATAGATAGGCAAAGAGTTCGTCATCCTTCTCCACAGCAACAACTCTGCCGGCTCTCTCTATAAGTCTCTCAGTGAGCACCCCTTTGCCTGGGCCTATCTCAAGTATTGTGTCTTCCTCGCTTAAACTTCCTGACTCAATAATCACATCTAAAGCCCGAGTAGAAGTGAGGAAGTGCTGGCCTAGAGATTTCTTGGGTTTCATTAGAAGTCTATTTTAAACAAAATTTCCTTTTTCGTTCTGGGTAGATACTCTACCCCGTCTGCTTCAACACTCTCTGTTAACTCTTCCGGTATGTCGAAGATGAACTCGGATGGAAGAGTGACATTCCTCTGGCCAAAGATGGTGCGAACTTGCGCATAGGTTAGGAAGACCTTCTTCCTTGCACGAGTGAGAGCAACGTAGAAGAGTCTCCTCTCCTCCTCTCTCTCTTCTGGTGTCAGTCCTTCCTCAGTCACCTTCTCGTGTGGGAAGAGTCCATCCTCAAGACCTGATATAAAGACGGTATTAAACTCTAGTCCCTTAGACGCATGTACCGTCATTAGTCTCACACCACCCCTCTCCTCCTTGAGCTCATCTTGGTCGCTTTGGAGTGCAATGTCAGAGAGCATAAGCTCTACTCCTTCTAGAGGCTCTAAGTGGTCGTATCTCTTGGCGAGAGTGACCAGCTCATAGGCGTTCTCTAGTCTATCTAGGTCTTCATCTCCTCCCGCCTTCCAATCTGTCTCAAGACCAGAGCTTGAGATGATGTGCTGTATGACCTCGCTTGGTTTGAGAGTTTTCGCCTTCTCTCCTATGGTTGTTAGAAGTTTTTTAAAGTCGGCGATCTTCTGCCTCGTCCCCGCTGGGAGTGCCCCCTCATCTCCTCCGAAGAGTTTGGCGATAGTAGTTTTACCAATACCTCGTGCAGGGGTGTTGATGACACGCTTTACATCAGAGAGACACTCTTGGTTGAGTCCTGCTCTAAGATACGAGACGATGTCCTTGATCTCCTTCCTGTCAAAGAAGCGTGTGCCCAAGAGCTGGTAAGGTATTTGGTGTTTTAAGAAAGCTTCTTCTAAGACTCTGGATTGGAAGTTAGCACGATAGAGTACTGCCACCTCCTCTGCTCTCTGACCAGAGTTTATAAGCTCACCTGCCTTAGAAGCGATAAACTCGGCTTCGGCTGTCTCATCAAAGGTTGAGACGATCCCTATCTTCTCCCCCTCCGAGTTTTCGGTAAAGAGATTCTTCTCCACTCTAATTTTGTTCTTCTTTATCACCACATTGGCAGCCTCAAGAATGTTTTTCGTTGAGCGATAGTTTTCTTCCAGTAATATCACTCTAGCTTCTGGGTAGTCCTTCTCAAACTTCATAATGTTTTGGATATCTGCTCCGCGCCAAGAGTATATGTTTTGGTCTATGTCGCCCACAACGAGGATGTTGTGCCTCTCTCCAGTTAGAAGTCTGGCTATCTCATATTGAACTTTGTTGGTGTCTTGGTATTCATCTATATGGATGTATTGCCAGACTTTTCTGTAGTGCTGTCTCACAACCTCGTCTCCTCTTAGGAGTCTAACTGTCTTTAGGAGCAGGTCATCAAAGTCTAAGGCATTGTCGCGCTTAAGGATCCTCTCGTATTCTTGCCAAACATCTCGGACAACAGAAACAAAGTAACCTCCTTCTTCGTGCGTGGCGTACTCATCAAATGTTGTGTCTCTACCCTTCTCCTTTGAGATTATTGAGAGGATTTTGTCTGGCTCATGAGTTTTGGGGTCAAGACCAATTTTTACCAAAGCTTCCTTGACCGCTCTCTTGCCATCGTCTTTGTCAAAGATACTGAAGTGTCTGGGTAAGCCAAGTTTTTGGCTATTCTCCTTCAATATATGGACACCAAGAGCATGGAAGGTTGAGACGAAGGGTCTCTCTGGCATGGAGACTGGCTTGTTGAGCAATTCGTCATCAGACAGAAGCTTGTCCACCCTCTCTCGCATCTCTTTGGCGGCTTTGTTGGTAAAGGTAATGGCTAAAATGCTAGAAGGAGCTACCCCACTTCTTATAAGGTGCTTTATCCTCTCGGCAATGGTCTTGGTCTTGCCGGCTCCAGCCCCAGCCAGTATTAGCAGGGGGCCTTCCAAGATCTCCACAGCCTCTCTCTGTTTTTGATTTAAGCTAGAAATTGAGCCATTTATTGACATTAGGACATCATAACACACCACGAAAAAGTCTTCTCTTAAAGGCCAAAGTCTGGTATAATAAGGGGTATACGGAAATAGGAGCCACGACAGACAGACCAAACATAAAAGTTTAACCCAAAAGTTTATAAAACGGTTTAAGAATCTCTATAGTGCTTTTTGGTCTCGAACAACGTTCGGCCTACTTTTGGTCCTAGCCATTTTCGTTGGGTCGGTAAGACTTGAGGCACAAGGAGAGAGACTTTTGAGAGAACCTAAGATTGTAAGTAGTAAAAACTCTCAGAATATTGAGCTTCTTAAGAGTCGCCCTAACCAAGATCTTGCTAGAAGTGTTAAACGTTTGGCTATGGTAGATGACAGTGCTTTGGTGGCTGAGTCTTCTAACGAAGCAGAGGTCTTTGCTGAGGCAGGTCTTGCTGGGTCGGGTCAGATCTCGGTCTACGTGGTTCGTGGCGGCGATACCCTCTCTACCATTGCCAAAATGTTTCGTGTGTCTGTAAACACCATTGTCTGGGCCAACGACCTCAGAGGTACTACCATCAAGCCCGGTCAGACTCTAGTCATCCTCCCTATCTCTGGAGTTAAGCATAACGTTGTTAAGGGAGACACTCTCCAAAGTATTGCTAAGAAGTACAAGGCTGATATAGAAGATATCCTTTCTTACAACAACCTAACCTTAAGCTCTAAGTTGTCTCTCGGGGAAGAGATCATCATCCCTGACGGAGAGGTTGCCTCATCTGCTCCTACTTACGCTGCTCAGGGTACAAATACGACAGTGAGCTCTGGTTACTACGGCAGGCCTCTACAGGGTGGTAGAAGGACTCAAGACGTGCACGGACACAACGGTATAGACTTCGGTGCACCGGTCGGTACTCCAGTACTTGCCTCGGCTAGTGGTAAGGTGATCATCGCTCGCAGTAGCGGATACAATGGCGGTTACGGACTCTACATAGTTATAAGCCACAGCAATGGCACACAAACCCTGTATGCTCACCTATCGTATTTGAATGTGAGTGTTGGGGATGATGTCTCCAAGGGTCAAGTGATAGGTAAGGTTGGTAACACTGGTAGGTCTACAGGACCTCACCTACACTTTGAGGTTCGCGGTGCTAGAAATCCTTTCTAGTTTATAAATCAAATTTCTTTGGGCGGTACTCTACTGCTTCTAAGATGTGCTCGCGTTTTATCTCCTCACTCTCATCTAGGTCAGCAATAGTGCGAGCCACCTTTAGCATCCTGTGATACACACGCGGAGAGAAGCCTAGTCTCTCGGCAGCCATATTGAGAGTTTGCCTAGCCTCGTTGCTTAGAGGGATGAAGCTAACGATATCTCTGGCACTCATATCGGAGTTCTTCTTTATTTTAGAATTTTGTGAAAATCTTTCAGCCTGTCTTCTTCTGGCTTCGGTAACCTTCTTTCTATAAGTATCACTTGGAGCGCCCTCTGGCCCTTCCGAAAGGTCTTGAGGCAAGACTCTGTCTACCTCAAGCCAGAGATCTATACGGTCTACTATAGGACCCGACATCTTCCTTCTGTATCTTTGGAGTGCGCTTGGAGAGCAAACACATTGCTTGCCACGGAAGCCAAAATTTCCACACGGGCACGGGTTCATAGCCGCGATGAGTATGACATCTGCTGGGAAGCGAGCTGTGCCCTTGGCTCTGGCGACCGAGATGATCTTGTCTTCTAGAGGTTGCCTCAAGCTCTCTATCACTCTCCTCTCAAACTCTGGGAACTCATCCATAAAAAGTACTCCACGGTGTGCGAGAGTGATCTCTCCCGGTTTGGGAGTGGCTCCACCACCAACGAGAGACACGTAAGAAGATGTGTGATGCGGAGCTCTGAAGGGCGGACTCACAATAAACCCAGAGAGCACTCCCGCTACAGAGTGTATAGATGTAGCCTCAAGTGCTTCATCAAAGGAGAGCTCGGGGAGGATCCCAGCGAAAGCTTTGGCAAGCATCGTCTTACCTGTCCCTGGTGGTCCGTACATTGCTACGTTGTGTCCTCCTGAGGCGGCTATAAGGAGTCCCCGTTTGGCTCTCTCCTGCCCTCTGATGTCGGCGAAGTCGGTTAGATGTGATTCTTTGGATTTGGAAAAAGCGGTTTTGGGATTTTTGTTTATAAGTTTTTCTCTCGAGAGATGCTTTAGTAGTTCTGACAAACTCTCTACTCCATAAACATCTAAGCCTTCTATAAGCGCTGCTTCCTTGGCATTGTCCTTTGGGACATAAAGCTCTCTGTAACCATTGTCTTTGGCAAACTTGGCAATAGGTAGGACTCCCCTAACAGCACGAAGCGAGCCGTCTAGAGAGAGCTCGCCTATAAATATTTTATCCTTCGGGTCAAAGTCTATCTCTTCCGAAGCTAGTAGATACGAGAGAGCAATAGCAAGGTCAAAGGCTGGGCCCTCCTTCTTCTCGCTTGCGGGAGCAAGGGAGATAACTATCTTTTGGTTCTTCTGCTTTGGACTAGTGAGACCCGAGTTCTTGATAGCGGCACCGACTCTGTCCTTAGCCTCCTCTACAGCTTGGTCTGGTAGACCGATGACAGAGAAGGCGTAGAGTCCTCGAGACAGGTCTGTCTCAACCGAAACTGCATAAACGTTTAGAAGGTTTGGTTGAGCGCTTATAACCTTAGAGACACCCATCCCAATATTATACAGAAACTATAGAGAGTTGATGTGTTCCTTGCAGGTCTTGGCTGCGGGGTTGGCATCTAGGCGGTCGGCCTCTATCTCTTTGTTGCAGATCTGGCAGGTGCCGTAAGTACCCTTCTCTATCCTGTCTAAGGCGCTTACAACATCGGCATACCTTGCCTCAAGCGAGTTGGTTATAGCCAAGTTTTCGTCATAGTCTTCTATAGCATCGGCAGCAATGTTGTCGTCTGCCTCAGCTCCACCGTTCTTTATAGTGGCGTCCCAGTTGACTGGGTTCTTTGGGTCTTTGGAGGCGACGGTCTTAAGTTCGCTTTCGAGAACAGTCTTCTCCTCGTCTAGACGGGCCTTGAGCTCTTGTGTGTTTGAAATCATGAGAGCATTCTACCTTGAAAGTTTTTCCGATTGCAAACGGTTGAGGACAGTGCGGAAGCTCTCCTCGGTGTCGGTGATGATAAGCATATTGTTATCAAAGAACCCATACAAGAGGACTATCTCTCCTGTAGAGTCTCTGAGGATCCTTGTATCATGGTTTTGTATAGTCTTGTCTTTGAACTCTGATATCGTTGGGATCTCACTTAGTCTCTCTCTATTTATAAATAGAGGCATCATGTCTTCAACTAACCTCTCCTCCCACTCAAGCATCCCAGGGAAGGCGTTCTCAAACGAGTCCAGTCTTATTAGTAGGACGGTATGAGCTGGGTTTGCTCCCAAGACAGAGAGCATGAAGAGATCATCAAAAGATCTCACCAACGGGTTAGGGGCATGAGAGGCTAAACGAGTAAGAAAGTCTGCAGTAGAGAGAAGTTCTGAGGTGGGCTCTGTCCCTCGTCTTAGCTCCAGCTGTTCCATCTCCGAATCTTTGCGATCCTTAAGTCTTGTCGTCTCTACTAGATCTATAAGAGCTTGCCTACCAAGAGTAGAGGCATCTACATCTGTGACCAAGTTAGTACTTATAAATTGGTTGAGAGGCGTGTCTAAAACCGGTAGAGCTGTCTTCTCGCTGTACGTGGTCCAAGCAAAGTAAGAGGCGTAACCACCTCCGGCAATAAGCACGATAGTTACAAGAGACATAAGTAGTGGTTTGAGGCTCCTGTGCTCTCCTGCTCCGACATTTGGGGCTAGAGTCTTTATCGCGTCTCTCCTCTTCTCCTCCTTCCTTTGTATAGAGATGAGAGACTCGTTCTGCTTCCTGATGGCTTCGGCAACATCACCCTCAAAGGTTCGTATCTGTTTTAGCGGACTTGGAGTTGATGGTTGCTCTGGTGGCGGAGGTGGCGGAAGTGGTGTTGTAGCAGGAATTGGAGAGGGAGTTGGAGAAGGGGTAGTTGGTACGGTAGGTGCAACTTGGGTAACCGGTTCAACCGGTTTTTGTGGTACAAGATTTATTTGAGGATCAGTCTCTTCTGGCATAACTCTATTCTACAATAGAGTTCTACTGTTGATTAGTTTTTGTTTGAGGGGCCTTCCTTTGAGGGCGCCTATCTTCCAGTCCAATTAAATATTTTTTAGGATTGCTATCAAGATCTAGGAAGTCATCAGCAGCTTCTATAAGCTTGGAAGATGATGACTTGCCGAAGGAGACAACCTCAACCTGAGTACCGTGTGTTTGTCTAAGATACTGTATGAGAGAGACGAAGTCTCCATCTCCAGAGACGATAATAATAGTGTCTAGCTTGTTGGCGAGTCTCACAGCGTCCATGGCGAGATCTATGTCCCAGTTGGCCTTCTTAGCCCCACCGACAAAGATCTGGAGTGGTTTGGTGCGGGTCTCTATACCCACCTTAGAGAGAGCGTCAAAGAAGGCCTTCTCATCACCTCCTTCTGTGGTGGCTACATAAGCAATAGCGCGGACAAGTACTCTGCCGTCTAGTGCATCTTTGATAATAGCGCCGAAGTTTGTCTTGGCGTGGTACAAGTTCTTAGCCGAGTGGTATAGGTTTTGTGTATCAATAAAGATGCCTACACGCTGGGCCTTGTGTTTTATAACTGACATACGAGTGTAAATCTATTTAATAAATAGATTTCGAAGTCTTACTTCTTGAGCCCGAGTTTCTTCACCAAAGCGGTGTGACGCTTAGGGTGCTTCTTCTCCAAGTATTTCATATGAGCTTGGCGACTAGCGACAAGTCCAAGTAGTCCGCGTCGAGAGTGGTTATCCTTATGGTTCTTCTTCAAATGGGATGCAAGCTCCTCGATACGAGCCGTAAGTATTGAAATTTGTGCTTCAGGAGAGCCAGTGTCCTTGTCGTGGACGCGGGCCTCTTTGATAACACGTGCTTTTTTTGTCTTCGAAATCACCTATTAACGATAGCACATCTCTCCCCTCTTTGCAAGTGGCAACGATTGGGTGGAATCAAAATGCTATAATATTGTGCGACATGAGTACTTCAGAACTTGAGAGATTGAAGAGGGACTTCCTAGAGCATACGGAGATAGGTCGTGGTAGGAGTATCAAGACAGTGGAGAACTACGATCGCTATCTCTCTCGCTTCTTTGAGTTTGCAAAGATTAAGTCTGCCAAGCAGATTACAGATACTCTTATAAGAGAGTACCGACTCTGGCTCAACCGCCAACCAGCGAGTAATAGAGATACACTGAAGAAGAGAACGCAGAATTACTATATGATCGCGCTTCGCGCCTTCCTCAAGTACTTGGCTAGCCGAGGAGTGGACTCCCTCTCCCCCGAGAGGATAGAGCTCGCCAAAGTTTCGGAGCGTCACTTGGACCTTATCTCTCTCCCTGAGCTTGAGAGACTGATGAAGGCGCCAGACACCTCAACTCTCCAAGGCCTTCGCGACAAGGCGATGCTTGAGCTCTTCTTCTCCACTGGACTTCGTGTCTCCGAGCTTGCCTCTCTACCACGCGATCTTGATATTGATGCAGATGAGTTCCCTATCCGAGGCAAGGGGGAGAAGGTGCGCGTCGTCTTCATCTCTCCTCATGCCAGAGATGCGGTGAAACAGTATTTGAAAAAGAGGAACGACCTAGAAGACGCGATGTTTGTAAACATTGTGAGAGACCCAGCTAAGACTGCTCCCTCTCGCCTCACTCCCCGCTCAATAGAGAGGATAGTGAAACGATATGCCATCAAGGCAGGTATATCCAAGAAGGTTACCCCTCACGTGATACGTCACTCCTTTGCGACCGACTTACTTTCAAACGGGGCTGACTTACGATCTGTGCAGATGCTACTCGGCCACGCCAACATCTCCACTACCCAGATCTACACCCACGTTACCGACAAGGTGCTCCGCGAAACCCACAAGAAGTTCCACTCAAGACGGAAGTAGGGCATTTGACAAATTGGTGTACTTAGGTATATAATGAATAAGTAATAGTGTGAGTTTTAGTAGTCCCGCCTTTGGCGGGATAAATTTTTAAAAAATATGTTTGATCTAAAAGTAATAAACAGTGTTCTCGGCGAGTTAGAAGAAGTTCGTGGCATCCCTCGTGAGAAGATCATTGAGGCTATTGAGGCTGCTCTAGCTACCGCTTATAAGAAGGAGTACGGCAAGCGCGGACAGATTATCCGTGCAACCTTTGATGTGAAGACCGGTCAGGTTGAGTTCTCACAGATAAAGAATGTGGTTGATGAGACCCTAGTATTTTTTGACGAGGATGCAGAGCTAGCAGATGGAGATGAGAGAGTCTTCTACAACCCAGAGCAACACATGCTTCTTGATGATGCTAAGAAGATGAAGCGTGATGCAAAGATTGGAGACGAAATCGTCTTCCCTATTGAGTCTAAGGGTGACTACGGTCGCATCGCAGCTCAGACTGCTAAGCAGGTGATAATGCAGAAGATTCGTGAAGCAGAGAAGGTCTCTGTGCTTGGTGAGTTCGGCGCACGAGAGGGTGAGATAGTCTCTGGTACCGTGCAACGTATAGAACGTGGCAACATCTTTGTAGACATGGGTCGTGCAACAGGCTTACTTCCTTATGAAGAGCAGATACCTGGTGAGCGCTTCTCACAAGGAGAGAGAGTGAGAGCTTATCTATATAGAGTAGAGGAGTCTCCAAGAGGCGTCTTCCTACGTCTCTCTCGCTCTCATCCAAAGTTTTTGGAGAAACTTTTTGAAGCTGAGGCCCCAGAGCTTGCTAACGGTTCGGTCGTTATCAAGGCTATCGCGCGAGAAGCAGGTTACCGCTCCAAGATCGCAGCTCAAGCAGTAGATACACACATCGATCCAGTCGGTGCACTAGTTGGTCAGCGTGGAGTGCGTGTCTCAACTGTTATGTCAGAACTCCGTGGAGAGAAGATAGATGTTATAGAGTGGTTTGAAGATCCTAAGAAGTTTATTGAGGAAGCTCTCTCCCCTGCCAAGATAATGAGTATAGAGATAAATGAGGAGGAGAAGACTGCTACGGTTCATGTCGCTGAGGAAGAGCAGTCACTTGCTATTGGTAAGGGCGGGCAGAACGTGCGCCTCGCTGCCAAACTTGTTGGTTGGAAGATTGATATCCAGTCTGCTAAGGGCGAGGAACTCGCGACAGCTGAAGCGGTAGAAGATAATAAGGAGTAAGACTATGAATCTCTGGCACGAAATAGATCCCGGCACCAAGGAGGAGATGAATGTGATTGTGGAGATAAACAAGGGCTCCAAGAACAAGTACGAGATAGACAAGAAGACAGGCCTCATTGCTCTTGACCGTGTGATGCACACATCACAGGACTACCCTTTTGACTACGGGTTTGTACCCCAGTCTCTTTGGCACGATGGAGATCCACTAGATGTGGTACTACTCAGCACCTACCCCTTCTCTCCAGGTATACTCGTGAAGTCTAGACCAGTGGCTATCATGCATATGTTAGATGGCGGTCAAGCTGATGAGAAGGTTATTGCTGTGCCTGTAGAAGACCCTCGCTTTGATGGGGTTAAGGATTTGGCAGATATAAACAAGCACACTCTAAAGGAGATACAACACTTCTTTGCTACTTATAAGAAGCTTCAGGATAAGGATGTTGTGGTTGGCGAGATGGAGGGTAAGGATGTGGCGGAGAAGTCCTTTGACGAAAGTTTGGCCTTGTATAAAGCCAAATATCCTACAAAGTAGCAAAATTCGTTCGTGTTATAATCAGTAACTACGGTTTAGGTTGCATTTATTGGTTACATAAATTCGAATGAAGAAATTTAGTATCATTTCGGGCTTATTTCTGGGCTTAGCTTTGGTTACAGCTCCGGCTTTTGCTGATGAGCATGATGTTAGAGAAGGGGTGAGAAGTGAGTTTGAAGCCAAGAGAGTCGAAATCCAAAACAAAATCCAAGAAAACAAGGAGAGAATAAAGGAAAGCCGAGAGGAGTTACAAGAAAAGAGAGTAGAAGTAAGAGACGAAAGTAGGGAGAACCTTGAAAAGAGGAAAGAAGTTAGAGACGACAGGAGTGATGCAAGAGGAGCTCATGTCCGTGCTCAGGTAGCTATTAGGGTGCTTGAAGCTTCTGCCACAAGACTAGAAACTCTTGCTGAAAGAATGGAGTCTCGTATAAGCAAGCTAGAAGACTTGGGTGCAAATACTACAGAGGCAACGAGCTTCGTTGATAGCGCCAAGACAAATATTGTAGATGCTCGAGCTCATATTGAAATACTTAAGTCTCTAAGCACAAACATCGGTACTTCAACCGCTACAAGCACTGCTTCAACAACCGTTGACTCTATTAGAACTGTCTTTGATCAGATCAAGTCTGAGGCCAAGCTTGCCAAAGAGGACTTGATAGAGGCCAAACAAAACTTGATGCGTGCGCTAAATGCTATCAAGAAGGCCGAGGTCGCCTTGAGGAATGAGGATGAGCCAACAGGTACTTCAACCGCTACTACTACAACCCCGTAACCGATTAACTAAAAACAATTATGGAACCAAACATTCAACCAACAAACACAGAGCCAACAAACACCCAAGAGAGTTCTACTGGACCAGCCATTGCTATCATCATTGTTATTGCGATGATTGTCTTAGGAGCCTTCTACTTCTGGGGAGAGAGAGGAAATGATATGGACCAAGCTATGGAGCCAACTGCGGAGGAGATGATATCTGAGATCGAGACGCAATCAACTTCTGACGAGTCATCGGCTATAGAAGAAGATCTAAACAACACTGAGCTTGATAACATAGACGCTGAACTACAAGCTCTCTAGAAACTTTTGGAGTTTGGATAAAAGGGCAGTCTCTGGTAGACTGCCCTTTTATATGGCCGAACACAATCACAAACATTTAGACAAGCTAAAGAGTGAGAAGCTTCCTGATGGTAACATCTCTATCACAGGTGAGCTGACTTTGGATGTTATTAAAGAAGCTAGACCCGAGGCTCTCAAGGCTATTAGTGAGAGAGTTGAGATCTCTGGCTTTAGGAAGGGCAATGTCCCAGAAGCTGTACTAGTAAAGCAGTTTGGTGAGATGAAGATATTAGAGGAGGTGGCCGAGATGGTCTTGGCTTCTGAGTATGGCAACATCTTAAGAGAGACCAAGGTCTCCCCTGTTGGTCGCCCTCAGATCGCTATCACCAAGCTTGCTCCTGGTATTCCTTTGGAGTTTAAGATTACTGTTACTCCAGAGCCAGAGTTTGCTCTCCCTGATTACAAAAAGATTGCTAAGGAGGTCACACGAGATGAGAAGATAGAAGTAGATGAGAAGGAGGTGGACGCTGTTCTTACTGAGATAGAGAAGCGAGGTTGGAAGCCAGAGCTCAAGGAGGGAGAGGACTTGAAGACAAAAGCCAGAGAGAACCTAATGGAGGAGAAGAAGTTTAGAGCTAAAGAGAAGTATCGCTTGAGTGTAGTAGAAGCTTTGGTTAAAGCAGTTGATGTGAAGATACCAAAGGTGATGGTAGAGCAGGAGCTAAACCAGATGATAGCGCAGTTTAAGGGTGACGTGGCGAACCACAAAATGGTTTGGGAGGAATATCTTAAGAATATAAAGAAGACAGAGGACGATATAAGAAAGGAGTGGGAGGAGAAGGCCGAAGCAAGAGTGAAGGCGGAGCTAATAATGTTTAAGATTGGCGAAACGGAAAAACTAGAGCCAACTAAGGAGGAACTTGAGCACGAGGTTGCGCACATCCTCTCTCACCACAAGGATGCAGACCCAATGCGTGTACGTCTATATGTATATGAGCAACTCAAGAACCAGAAGGTCTTTGAGTTTCTTGAAACACTTTAACTTTTGTTATAGTGTAGTGGTCTGAAACATATGTCTTACCTAGTACCAACAGTCATAGAGAAGAGCCAGTTTGGTGAGAGAGCGTACGACATCTACTCTCGCCTACTTCGTGAGCGCATCATCTTCCTTGGTGGTCCAATAGATGACGCTGTAGCTAACACGGTTATAGCCCAACTCTTATTCCTTGAGTCAGAGGATTCTAAGAAGGACATCACTATATATATAAACTCTCCCGGAGGTCAGATACAGTCAGGTCTCGCTATCGTGGATGCGATGAACCACATCAAGCCAGATGTTTCTACAGTGTGTGTTGGTATGGCCGCTTCTATGGGAGCTATCATCCTCTCTCAAGGTAAGAAGGGTAAGCGCTTCGCTCTCCCCAACTCTGAAGTAATGATCCACCAGCCTCTTACTGGTGTTGAGGGGCAAGCTTCTGATGTAGAGATAACAGCCAAGCACATCCTTCGTCTTAAGGAGAAGCTTATAAAAATGATGGCAGAGGCAACAGGCCAGACAGTAGCCAAGGTTGAGAAGGATAAGGACAGAGATTACTGGATGTCAGCAGACGAAGCCAAGAAGTACGGTATTGTAGACAAAGTCTTGTAGCTCTGGTACTCTCTAATTGTTCCACTATATTTAAGTTTTCCTGAAACGGTTTCTAGTGCTTATACGGATACGGCCCGATAATTCTTTCCCGAAATGTCCTTAAAGTTAGCCTTTTTACTCATACTTTTGGCTGCAGCCGCTGGTACTGGCCTCGGCTATTTGTTGCGTCTATTGGTCGCCTTGGGGAAGAAGAATACCGTAGAGCTTGAGATCCAAGAGATGGAGGCTCGTGCCAGAGAGGAGGCTCAAGACAGGATAGACAAAGCGACTGAGGAGGCCAAGAGTATCCTTGAAGAGGCTGAGACTGAGATAAAGGAGAGAGAAGACAGGCTACTCAAGAACGAGGACAGGATGATAAAGAAGGAGGAACTCTTGGACAATCGTCAGCTAGAGTTAGATAAGGAGACTGAATATATAAAGTCCAAAGTAGCTGAGGTTAAGTCCATCCGCGAGAAGGCCGATGAGCTCATAGCTCTTCGTGCGAAGGAGCTCTCACGTGTTGCCTCGCTTACAGACGAGGAGGCCAAAGAAGAGATTTTCAAAAATATTGAGAGAGCCTATGAGGAGGACTTGATCGTCAGAATGAAGAAGCTTGAGAACCAAGCTGAGGAAAAGTTGGACTCTCGTGCCAAGGAGATACTAGCTACATCAATACAGCGCTTAGCCAACTCTATCTCAAACGAGATAATGTCTACCAATGTCCCTCTCCCCTCTGATGATATTAAGGGCAAGATTATTGGTAAGGAGGGTAGGAATATCAAAGCCTTTGAGCGGGCTAGTGGTGTAGAGATAATCGTAGACGACACACCTGGGGCTATCACTATATCCTCCTTTGACCCAGTAAGACGAGCTGTAGCTCGCCTAGCTCTTGAGAAGCTCATTGCTGATGGTCGTATCCAACCAGCAAAGATAGAGGAGTTCCTTGAGACAGCTAAGTCTGAGGTAACGAAGATTATGAAGGAGAAGGGCGAGAAGGCGGCTTATGAGTGCGGGGTCTTCAACCTTGATCCCAAGCTCATTTCTATCCTTGGTAGGCTACACTTTAGGACTTCATATGGGCAAAATGTCTTAGAGCACTCGGTTGAGATGGCTCATCTTGCGGGGATGATAGCTGAAGAGCTTGGGGCTAACGTGGCGACAGCCAAGGCTGGGGCCCTCCTTCATGATATTGGTAAGGCTTTGGACCACGAGGTTCAAGGCACTCACGTAGAGATAGGCCGAAGGATCCTACAGAAGTTCAACGTAGATGAGGCTGTGATAAAGGCTATGCAAGCTCATCACGGGGAGTATCCATACGAGACGGTGGAGTCTATTATTGTTCAGACAGCTGACGCAATATCGGGCGGAAGGCCGGGGGCAAGGCGAGATACGGTAGAAAACTATATAAAGAGACTAGAAGAGCTTGAAAGTATTGCAACCTCCTTTGACGGGGTTGAGAAGGCCTATGCTCTACAAGCCGGTAGGGAGATCAGGGTCTTTGTAGAGTCAGGCAAGGTCTCTGACCTTGATGCCAAAAATATGGCTAGAAATATAGCTTTAAAGATAGAGAGAGAGCTCAAGTACCCAGGAGAGATCAAGGTTACGGTCATAAGGGAGAACAGGGTTATTGAGTTTGCTAGGTAGGCCAAATTTTATCGGGGTAGACAAAAAAATGGCCTCATATATAATCGGTATTGGGTTTATTAGGATAATTTTTAGTCAATGAATAAGGTAGCAATTGTAGACGCAGTTCATGGGAAGCTCGGCGGGACCAAGGTTCAAGCTGAGGAAGTCGTCGATACTGTCATCGATTCTATCGTCAGCACTTTGAAGAAAGGTGACGAGGTCTCGATTGCTGGTCTCGGCATCTTCTCAACCAAGACCCGTGCTGCAAGACAAGCTAGGAATCCTCGCACGGGTGAGACCATATCAGTCCCATCAATGAGAGTACCAAAGTTTCGTCCTGCTAAGGCTTTGAAGGACGCTGTTCGTTAATCTAATAACGTTTAGCAACAAAAAACCGCCTCTTTGGCGGTTTTTTGTTAATCTACCTTATACTTCTCTCTTATCTCTTCCACCTTCTTCTCATCTTCGGACTCGTTGATCTCTCTAGCTTCCCTACCCTTCTGGGCTAATTCCTTGCTGTCTAGAGTCATAAGTGCAAGCACTCGGCCTTCTAGGTGCTCTTTGTCATTCTTTTTTGGATCTTCCAAAACTTCGGAGAGAAGAATTTCTAAAATATATCCAATATGTGGGCCAGCACTCGTCTCTGTAAGCTTCATAATATCGGCTCCGTTGACCTTAAGTTGCTTTACGGAGACTGGGTCACGCATAACCTCTTCTATCATAGAGTGGTACTTTCGGAGTCTATAAGGAGTTTCCTTGGGTCTGCCCATACCTGTCCTGTCTGAAGTTCTTAAGTTCATAAGATCCCAAATAAGATCTGGTCCAACGTTCCTCACCATCCTTCTTACAGCTGACAGGGTGATAGTCTCCGTCTCGGAGAAGAACATATGCCAGCGTATGAGCCTCACCACCTTATCTACAATTTCTTTGGGGAACTTGAGATCTACGAGGATATTCTTAGCTATTTTGGCCCCCACTACTTCATGACCGTAGAAGGTCCACTCCCCGTTCACCATCTTCCTCGTGTGAGGTTTGGCGATGTCGTGTAGTAGTGCCGAAAGTCTCAAGTGTAGTGGAAAGTTCTTCTTAGCTGAGTGATCCAAAGAGCGTAGCAAGTGCTCCCACACTGTGTAGATGTGAGCCTTGTTCTGCTCTACACCAACTCCTTTCTCAAACTCGGGAGAGAAATACGAGAGCATCTTGAGTTGCGTAGCAAGTCCTAGGGCGACGGAGGGTGCAGGAGACATAATTATTTTTATAAACTCATCTCTTATGCGTTCTTTGGAAATGTTTGCTAGAAGATTTTTGTTCTTATCTATTGAAGACAGAGTATCCATCTCTATGGCGAAGTTAAGCTCGGAGGCAAAGCGTAGAGCTCTGAGCATCCTTAGAGCATCCTCAGCAAACCTTTTGTCTGGCTCTCCCACTGTTCTTATTAGTTTGTTCTTCAGATCTTTCTCTCCGTCTACTAGATCTATCAACTTCTCTTCTTTAATGTCATAAGCCAAGGCGTTTATGGTGAAGTCTCTCCTCTCTACATCCTCCTTCAAAGTTTTGGCCCACTTAACTTCGTCTGGATGTCTGTTGTCTGTGTACTCACTCTCAACTCTGTATGGAGTTACCTCTAAAACCTTCAGAGTTTCTTCTTCTGTGTCGTCGTTAACAACTCCCACAGTGCCAAAATTGTTTTCGTAGAAGGTATGAGGAAAGAGCGCCACTATCTCCTCTGGAGTAGCGTTGGTGGTGATATCCCAGTCTTTGGGAGTTCTGCCTAGGAGCAAGTCGCGTACGCAACCTCCCACAAGATAGCTTTCAAACCCTTTTGAGCTCAGGGTACTTGAAACTTTCTCTACTTCTGCTCTAATGTTTAATTTCATTGGTTTGGTGCCCCCAGCAGGAATCGAACCCACATCCCTTGTTCCGAAGACAAGTACTCTATCCGTTGAGCTATGGGGGCAATATTACTATTCTACACGAGCACTCCTCTTTTTGGGTGCGGGATGGGGGAATCGAACCCCCGCCTAAAGTTTGGAAAACTCTTATTCTGCCATTAAACTAATCCCGCTTTCGGCCTAAATAAGACCTTGTCGGAGTGCCGGGATTCGAACCCGGAGTCACCTGTACCCAAAACAGGCATGTTAGCCGTTACACCACACTCCGTTATTGTCGGGCTGCCGGGAATTGAACCCGGGCCGCATCCACCCCATGGATGTATACTACCGTTATACTACAGCCCGTTTTTTGCGCTTTCGGAGTGCCGAGAATCGAACTCGGGTCTCGCACTCCCGAAGCGCGTATACTACCGCTGTACTACACTCCGTAATCTCCGAGGAGAGATTTACTCTAGCATTTTAGCTGTATTTACGCTAATATTTCTGGGTTCGCGGCCATGGTTTAGTGGTAGAACACGTCCTTGCCAAGGATGAGATGGGAGTTCGATTCTCCCTGGCCGCACCAAACCAGTCATTTCTGTCTTTTAACTGTCCTTTTTGGGCAAGTTTCCTCGTATTTGGGCCTCAAGCTCTTCAAGTCGTGCCTCCCAGAAGCGTTGATACTTGGCGAGCCATGTAGAGACTCTGATCAAGTTCTCCCCCAAGACGTTACACATGACACGTCTACCCATTTTCTTAGTAGTGATGAGTTCTGTTTGCTTCAGTATTCGGATGTGCTTAAGGAGTGCCGGCAGAGACATTTTGAAGTGTTGGGAGAGCTCCCCCACACTCTGCTCCCCTCTTATAAGTTCGTCCAAAATACGTCTCCGAGTAGAGTCAGATATAGCATAAAGCATGCGGTCTAGCTCCACTTTTTGATACTTAACCATATGGTTAAGTATACTATTTTTGTGTTGCAAAACAAGCCTTATACAATATTGTCCACAATCTCTACAGTGGCCTTGCGATTCTTCTCGTCAATCTTTATCACTGCTAGGTCCAGTTGCCAGTCTTGGTCTATTTTCTTATCCAAGAGATAGGTTTGGATAGCTCTGTGGAGTCTCTGGATTTTACCTGGATGCATGTTCTCCTCAGCTCTTATTTGGGAGTCTATACTAACCGACTTAACTTCCACAAAGTGGATGACCCCACCTCTCTCTGTCACAATATCCAACTCACCCCACTTTCTTAGATAGTTCCTATCCAATATTTTAAATCCATGTTTCTCAAGAAACGCGCAAGCCACGTTCTCCCCCACATCTCCGAACTGTCTCTTTGCCGATTTAGTCATATTACTAATAATAGCTTATATGTCTTTCTCCGTATTTCACAAGAAACATTATTTATAATTTCACGTGAAACATATATAACCACTCTTTTTATTATATGGCTTAAATTAAAGACTTTTGTCTTTACTTGTCCTAAAGATTGTGTCTTTTATTAACACTCTCCACACTGTTATCCACAGCTAGGCAACTTTGTGGCATAGTCATATTGAAGTAAAGCCATAAAACAAAAACCCTGCCTCATATAGGTGGGCAGGGCGCGTCGCGCTAAGCGACAGAAAGGGGACTCCAGTCAGAGACATGGAGGGCGAGAGCGAACAGGCTTCAAAATTTAAGGGTGAGGAAGCGTCGCTCTCACGGCTCATAGCCACGAACCAGAGATTCTTTCGCGGCTGATCAGGCCTAAGAACAATGCAAAAGGTTTCTGACCTGAATGGGAGAAAACAGGACTTCCACCTCGCGTCTGTAATAAAGTATATTCCTAAAGGACACAAATACAATTATAAACTTGTGGATAACTTCTATTTGTCCTTTAAAGTAATTGATATAGGACAATGGTCAGAACCCAAAATATGGCTTAGAATCTCAACTTTTTCAACCCTTGGCATCAATCGTGATGAGACGAAGAAGTAGTCTATCCTCCAGCCAACGTTCCTCTCTCTGGCATGACTTAAGTAGTTCCACCAAGTGTAGTGACCATTACCTTTGGTGAAGTGTCTGAAGGAGTCTAAGAAGCCAGCCTTTAACATATTGTCTACACCCTCCCGTTCTTCCTTGGTAAAGCCGTGCTCACCAATGTTTGGCTTTGGGTTAGCAAGATCATCTTCTGTATGAGCTACGTTGAAGTCGCCGGTAAAGATGACTGGCTTCTTCTTATCTAACCCACTCACAAACTCTAGGAAGGCTGGATCCCACTTTTCGTGCCTAAACTTAAGTCTAGATAGGTCTGGTTTGGAGTTGGGGGTATAGCAGTTTACTAGGTAGAAGTCTTCAAATTCGGCCGTTATGACCCTGCCTTCAGCTGTTGGGTCTCCATAATCGTCAATGTTTAAGCCATATTTCTCCACAATGTTACTTGTGAAACCCAAAGTTATAGAAATTGGTTTAATCTTGCTAAAAATAGCTGTCCCGCTGTAACCCTTCTTCCTAGTAGAGGAGTTCCAGTGCTCTTCGTATTCTGGTAGATCAACCTCAATCTGGCCTTGTTCGGCCTTGGTTTCCTGTAGAGCTAGGATATCTGGCTTGTATTCTTCTACCAATGGGAGGAAGAAACCCTTCTTATATACAGCTCGTATGCCGTTAACGTTCCAAGATATTATTTGCATTATGCTCAATATTAACACTTATGGGTTGAAGATTTCATTTTAATACCTTATATGGTGCTATACTTTTTTTATGAAGAAGTCCTTTTTTGCTCTAGTAGTCCTTGCAGGAGCTGTTTTGGTATTATTTTTAGCCTTAAACAAAGAGGCAGAGGCTCCCCAAGACCAAGTTATTGTTGAGAATGTAGTAAGAGGTGATGGGGTTACCGTGGCCAAAACTGATGTGACGAAGTCTGGTTCCAAGCTACCACAAGGCTTTCCTAACGATATTCCTGTAGAGTTGGTTAACGTTATAGACAGTTATAAGGCCTTTTATGAGAAGGTGCAGGCGACACAGTACACGGTTAGCTATACCTCAGACAGAGATAGGGAAGACCTTTGGAATATGTACTCCAAGTTTATGAATGACTCTGGCTATAGGATAGATGTAGCTCAAACATCTAGAGGTCTAGGGCAGATCTCAGGGGCCAAGGGGGACGACTCTCTCTCTGTAGTAGTGACCTCAAGCAACGGTGTCTCCTTGGTCCAGCTTAGTTATTTGGACAGATAATGCTTAAAAACAGCAATCTAGGACCACTTCTCATTATCCTAACCTTCTTGCTTCTGGCGGTATCTGGCTATGTGGCCAGAGAGAAGCGCTGGCCCGGACTACCTTGGAGCTTTGGAGTTGCTCCAACCCAGTTTGACCTTATCTTGGAAGCACCTCAAGGGGGAGTGGTAGCTGGATTCCCAGTAGAGTTCTTAGGTCTTGCTAAGGACAGAGAGGTGGAAAGCTCAGCAAAGTACAGCGTAGAGGAAGCCTTGGGGAGAGTTGAGGTCTATACCACCACCTATACAACCTCGGCCTCCATTGCTGACCTCTTTGCCGGTTATGTTGAGTATTTAAGCAATAGAGGCTACACAATCCTCAAGACCAGTGCCAAAAGTGGTCAATCAACCATAGAAGCAGTAAGCTCTGGGCACTCTGTCTCTATAGACATCTCGATATCCACTAGAACGAAGAAGCAAGTGAGGATAGATGTGAGGGATGGCGTGGTACAATAATTTGTAAGCTATTTAAATAAAAAGATGAAAAAATTTTTAATCCTTCCTCTCTTACTCCTAACTCTTGCTTCTGTAGCTCACGCTCAGTGGACAGAGCCAACTCTCACTCCTCCTAGTGGTAACGTACTTGCACCTTTGAGACTAGACTCAAACGGCAGGCTTGGTATTGGAACAGCTAGTCCAGCGTATCCTCTTGATGTTGTGGGTAACATAAGAAGTACGGGGAGCATCCTTTCCTCAACCTTCGGGACAAATACGGGAGATTTAAATATTACTGGTAGTGGTTGGGGGATGATCTTCAATATAGATACTGATGCCAATAGTACGAACAACTACATCTTTCGTGGAGACAATGCAGAGATAATGCGACTCACTGATACAGGCAGACTCGGTATTGGTGTTACAAGTCCAGCCACTCCGCTACAAGTATCGGGAACAATCTCATCTATGACAGGGAACTTTACCAATAGTGAGTTGAACGATTATCTCTTGCTTGATCCTGCTGATGACAGCTTTAGGTTCTTTTCAAACAATAACCAAAGATTCACTGTTCTTGCATCTGGCAATGTTGGTATAGGTAACGCTGCTCCGGCATATGCACTTGATGTAGCAGGGGATATAAACGCTACTGGTTGTGTGAGAGTAGATGGTACTTGTTTGACTACTAGTGGTGGAACTATAGATGGTACGGGTACAGCCAACACCTTATCTATGTTTACTGCTGCAACCACTTTGGGGAACTCAAACATCTCTGAGTTAGCAGACGGCTCTGTGAGAGTTACCACATCTGGTGGTTATGCAGACTTTGGGCCAAAGAATGCAAGTTGGAATCACATCTATACCGATAGACCAAACACCATATTTAACACCTCCATATATTCCACATCAGGAGGATTTAGCTCTTATACTCCTGCCAACTTGTCTCTCCAAACCAATGGCACGACAAGAATGACGATTCTCAACTCAAACGGCAATGTGGGTATTGGTACGGTGACTCCAGCACACAGGCTTGATGTTGCGGGAGATGTGAACGTTACTGGATGCTTTAGAGTGGCTGGTACGTGTCTTGTAGCTGGAGGGGGGACAATCGGTGGCTCTGGTACTACAAACTACGTGCCCAAGTTTACGTCCGCTTCCAACATTGGTAACTCTCAGATATTTGATAACGGGACAAATGTTGGTATAGGCACAGCTTCTCCATCACAAAGACTAACGGTCAATGGTACAACTCTCACAAACAGATTGATGGTTGTTGGTGGTGGGTATGGATTGATAAATGCCAATGTTGGGACCGACAACACTGCAGGCCTCTCACTACACTACCCCGGGCTCACCGCTTGGCAGTTGGGTAGGAGAGGCTCGTCTCTCTCCTTTGCCACCACGGGTGGGGCATCGTCAGATACTATGGGTACAGATAGGCTGACTATCACAAGTACTGGTAACGTAGGCATCGGCACTACTGCTCCTGCCTCCAGACTACAGGTGAACACTCCAACAATAGGAGGAGGTGAGCTTAGAGTAGTGGCTTCTGACACAGAGGCTGGGTTAGGTCTCTACACCAGTGGGCATAGCTGGGTAGCGGGAGTTGGTGCTTGGGGGAATAATGATGACTTCACTATTGCGAATAACACTGCCGGCACTGAGGGGGTTAAATTTCTTATTCAACCTAATGGTAATGTCGGTGTAGGTACAAGTAACCCGACTGCAAAACTTCATATTGTTGATACCTACAATGAACTTCTTTTTGGTAGTGGGTTGGGAGGTATATGGATCAACAATACTAGTCAAACAGAACTTTATTCTAGATACCTAGCGAACTCTATTATTGTGAATGGTTATTCTGGTAATAAATTTGCGTACAATGAGGGTGGTGGTAGTGGAAGTGTAACGGTTACAAATGGAACTAACACCACAACAGTAGCTCCAACGGGTATAACTACAGGTACTATTTCTGCACAACAAAGTTCTGGTAGTGGTAGTCCTAGTATTTTCGCTGTAAATTATTCAGCATCAGCTCCTGCCATACAAGCAGCAGCTCATTCGGCCAGTGGTTATGGTATTTATGCAGGCAATTCTGTCGGCACTGGTTATGGTATATGGTGTCAGTCTGGTAGGTGTGGAGGTAACCAAGCTTGGACCAATGCTTCGGATGAGAGACTCAAGAAGAACATCTCTACTATTACCAACGGTCTAGACAAGGTGTTGAAGCTAAGAGGAGTAAACTTCCAGTGGAAGGAGGGAGATACAGAGGCTCACAACATTGGCTTCATTGCACAAGAAGTGCTAGAGGTTGTGCCAGAAGTAGTAAAGCAGAATGCCGATGGTTACTACACTCTCAGCGAGGGCTCTATGAGTGCAGTGCTTGTAGAAGCGATAAAGGAGCTCAAGGCGGAGAACGACGACTTGAAGGCAAGGTTAGAGAAGCTTGAAGCTAAGCTTAGATAAACAAAATGAAGAGGCTACTCATCACAGCTAGCTTCTTGGTTCTAGCAATAGGCTTCTTTGCTACACCAGCATCTGCTCAAACGGTGGGGCTCTCTGGCTTTGCTTGGTCGGATCTTCCTAGCACAAACACCGAGGTGGGTGCAGGGTGGATCAGCTTCTCAGGTCCGGGGTATGGGGTGGTGGCCAACCAAAGTACAGGTAACCTCTCAGGTTATGCTTGGTCCTCCAACTACGGTTGGCTCTCTTTCAACTCCTCTGACGTATCTGGCTGTCCCTCCGCACCTTGCCAGCCAAATGTAAGCCCTTCTACAGGAGCTGTCACAGGTTGGGCGAGGTTCATCGCAGCGCCTGCTGGCACTACTGGTGTATGGAACGGTTGGGTGCATCTGTCTGGCAGTGGTTATGGTGTTACTTATAACAACGTCTCCGAGACCTTCTCTGGTTACGCTTGGGGGCAAAACGATATAGGCTGGGTACACTTTGCCAACAATGCAGGATGTACCTTGTACTGCGTAACCATGAGCCCACTTATTCCTCCAGAGGCAACTATAAATATCGTAGTCTCTCCAGCTAGCGCCTCTTGGACGATAACCCCCGGCTCTATAGTTGGTACTGGTAACGGCACAGCCACAGTAACTCCATCTCAAGCAGGTACTACTTATACGGTTACCCCTGGCTCAGCTCCGTCTGGATACGACTTCCCACCGACTATCACCAACTCTCAAGGCGGGGGATCATCTGCCCTTATACTCCCCGGTACAGCCACGACCTTCACTATTACTTATGCACAATCCTTCAACTATAGCTTGAGCAATAGCGGTAATGTTGGAGTCCAGAAGGCGGGTATACCACAGTCTGGTCAGGGGACCATCACTGCGACTCACTCGGCTGGTACAGGGCAGGCGGTCTTCCTCGCTGCATCAGGGCTTCCTAGCGGAGCTTCGGTCGGCTTCTCCAACCAAGGATGTGTCCCATCTGCGGGCAATCCATGTAACTTCACAGCTACCTTCACCATTCAGCCTACCGCTAATGCGGGTACGTATCCTATAACCATCACAGGTACTCCACTAAACAGGACAACCAACTTCAATCTAGTTATTACCGACTCTCCAAACATGGTCTTGAGCTGTTCTGCCAACCCAACATCATCTCAAGTTGGTCAGGATGTAACTTGGACAGTGACGATAGTGAACGACCCCAATAGCAACTCTCCATACACCTTCGCTTGGTCGGGAGACAGCGTGCCAGCAGAGCAAACTGTAGAAGTATCTGCCACTCAGTCCTTCGTCATGAGTTACTCAACCACTGGAGCAAAGCAGATCCAAGCTACTGTTTGGGATAGCTTGAGGAACCAAGCAACCTGCCCAGCAAGCTACATAAATATAGGAGTGAACCCAGGCTTCGGTGAGTTTTAGGGTAGCTTTTAAGCTTTTTAGAAGCTATTGGTATGTTAGAATTTATCTAATATGCACATTGATGAGACAGAACTCAAGCGTCTGGTCTTAGACTCAGGTCTTGTGTCTAAGAAGGATGTAGACGATGCATCTCGCTTTGCCGATGAGAACGGTCAGAACCTCGGCAAGGTACTAGTGAGTAGGGGAGTTATTACCGAAGATGAGTTTAGGAGACTCCAGAGTTACATCTTGGGCATCCCCTTCGTTGATCTCAAGAACCAGAAGTTAAATATAGAAGTCCTCTCTCTCATCCCCGAACCTATCGCGAGGAACCACAACATAGTTGCCTTCAAGAAGAGTGGAGACTCTCTAGAGGTGGCGATGTTAGACACTGAGGATATGACAGCCATAGACTTCGTGAAGAAGAAGGTGGGCCTCAAGATTCTTCCAAGACTTACCGACAACGAGTCTATGAAGTGGGCCCTAGTCTCGTATCAAAAGAGTCTCAAGGATGAGTTCGGTAGCGTTATAGAGAAGGTCGTTGGGTCTATAAAGGATGTTGCCAAAGGGAGTGAGGAAAACGCTTCGGACCTTAAGAAGTTGGCTGATGACATACCTGTGGTAAAGGTTGTAGACACTCTTCTCAAGCACGCTATTGTCCAAGATGCATCCGATATTCATATAGAGCCAGAAGATGATCAGGTGTTAGTGCGTTATCGTATAGACGGTATCCTCCATGACTCCATGGTCTTGCCGAAGAACACTGCTCCCGGTATCACCGCTCGCATCAAGGTTCTCTCAAACCTCAAGCTTGATGAGAAGAGAGTTCCGCAAGACGGGCGCTTCAAGATAGATCTTGATGGGGAGAAGGTCTCCTTCCGTGTATCTACTCTCCCTACCTACTATGGCGAGAAGACCGTGATGCGTATTTTGAGAGAGAATGCGTCAGGCTTCACCCTAGAGTCTTTGGGCTTCCACGGTTACGGACTGGAGACAATACACAATGCTATAAAGCTAACTACCGGGATGATCCTTACCACCGGACCAACCGGAAGCGGTAAGACCACTACACTTTATACAGTCTTAGATCTTGTGAACAACCCAGATGTGAACATCTCTACCATTGAGGATCCTATTGAGTACCAGATGAAGCGGGTGAACCAGACTCAAGTGCGCCCAGAGATCGGCTTCACCTTCTCACAAGGACTTCGCACCCTTGTTCGTCAGGATCCAGATATCATTATGGTTGGAGAGATAAGAGACTCTGAGACTGCAGCTCTTGCGGTGAACGCCGCTCTCACCGGTCACCTTGTGCTCTCAACCCTCCACACCAACTCTGCAGCAGGTGCCATACCAAGACTTTTGGATATGAAGGTAGAGCCCTTCCTCCTCACTTCAACTCTTCAGGTGATAGTGGCTCAGAGGTTGGTGAGGAAGTTGGGGCAAGGCAAGAAGAAGTACTTCCTAAACAAGGCTGAGATAGAGTCTTTGGGGCATCTTGTAGACCTAGACAGGATGTTAGAAATGCTCAAGAAGGAAGGCATTGTACCCAAGACCGCTGAGTGGAAAGACGTACCCTTCTACAAACCCAACCCAGATGATGAAGGGGCAGGTTATCAAAGTCGTATTGGTATTCACGAGATCCTTAAGGTTACAGAGCCTGTTAAAGCTTTGATACTCAAGAATGCCTCTGGCAAGGAGATAGAAGAGGTGGGGAAGAAGGATGGCATGATGACGATGCTTGAGGACGGCATATACAAGGCTACTTTGGGCCAAACAAGTATAGAAGAAGTTCTAAGAGTCATATCTGAATAGCATGCTTTATACCTACACAGCTAAGAATGCTCAAGGAGAGGTTTACACCAACGACTATGAAGCCAATAGCAAGATAGATGTTTATGCTAAGGTCCGAGACGAAGGTGGCAGGATCCTTAGTGTGAGGGAGAAGAAGTATGCCAAACTAACAAACTCCTTTGGCACAATGTTTAGTCGCATTAACACTCGCGACAAGATAGTCTTTGCCAAGAACTTGGCCGCCATGCTCTCGGCTGGACTCTCTATGACGAGAGCCTTGGACGTTATGGAGAAGCAGGCTAGGAAGGGGGCTCTCCAGAAGCTCTTGCACGAGCTAGCTCAAGATGTAAGCAAGGGCATACCCTTCTCCGAAGCGCTAAAGAAGAGACCAGACGTTTTCCCCTCAATATTCGTCTCTATGGCTTTGGCCGGAGAGGAGTCGGGGAATCTCTCAGAGTCTTTGAATGTCATCTCTGGTCAGATGGACAAGTCTTACGCGCTTACAAGGAGGGTACGAGGAGCGATGATCTACCCAGCAGTTATCATCTCTCTTATGATAGCCATCTCAATCCTTCTACTTATATATATGGTGCCAACTCTCACAGCCACCTTCCAAGGTCTTGGGGTTGAGCTCCCTCTAACAACTAGAGCTATTATCAAAGCATCAGACTTTATGATACAGAACACAACTCTTTTCATCTCCTCTCTTGTTGGCCTAATAATATTAGGTGTCGCTTTCTTGAGAAGTCGTTTGGGTAAGATGTTGTTTGATACCGTCTCTTTAAAGCTCCCAGTTATTGGGACCATCATTATGGAGGTGAACAGCGCTAGAACTGCTCGCACAATGTCCTCACTTCTTTCTTCTGGTGTACCTATCGTTAGTGCTATTGAGGTTACATCGGCTGTGGTGCCTAATCATCTATACAAAACTGTTTTGGTTGAAGCTCAAGGAGCAATACAGAAGGGCGAGACAGTCTCAACCGTCTTAGCTCGTCATGAGGATATATACCCACCCTTCATCTCCGAGATGACGGCTGTGGGCGAGGAGACTGGTAAGATCGCCCAAATGCTTCTAAACGTAGCTCTCTTCTACGAAGAGGATGTAGATGAGAAGACGAAGAACCTCTCTACTATTATAGAGCCAGTGCTTATGATTGTTATTGGTATTGGTGTAGCCATCTTCGCTCTCTCAATGCTTGCTCCGACCTACTCACTAGTAGATGTAATCTAATGAACAGGGGTCTAACTATCATAGAGATAATAATAGCCATCGGTATCTCTCTAATCTTGCTAACGATTGTTGGGCTACCCTTCAAGAGGATGAACGAGACTCAAGTTTTGTCCAAAGAGACAGCAAACATTATGGGAGTCCTCAACAACACTCGTTCAATGTCTGTGTCTTCCAAGGGTGGAGTGGCTCATGGAGTACACTTAGGGGCAGATGAAGTTATTATCTTTAGAGGAGAGGTGTACTCTCCATCTGACCCTGAGAATGTTTCTGTACCGCTAAACTCTCTTGTACAAATCTCCGATATATCTTTGGCCGGAAGCACAAGCGACATCGTCTTTGACCAGCTGACTGGAGAGACGACCTCAACAGGCACAATAACTCTATCTCTAGTAGCTTCTTCTACACAAACCAAGATAATCACCATAAGGGCTACGGGATTAATTGATGGTACTCCATGAGATACAAACTTGATAAAGGCATGAGCCTAGCTGAGATAGTGATAGCTGCTACGATAATTACGGTGTTTGTCGCGGCATTGGCTGGCGTCTATAACCTTCATTTGAAGTCCATCTTCTCTGCTCCTAGGCAGGTCAAGGCAAGCTTCCTCAACGAAGAGGGGATAGAAGCGTTAAAGTATTTGAGAAACCTGTCTTGGAGTACCAACATTGAGCCTCTTTCTTTGGAGACGGATTATTTCTTGATTTGGCAGAACGGTCGCTATGAGTTAACCACTACCAATACTTATGTAGATGGTTTGTTTGAGAGGAAGGTCGTGCTTAGTGAGGTCTTAAGAGATGCCGAGAGTAATATCGTAGAATCTGGCGGGACTCCAGACTCTACTATCAAGAAGATAACCGTCACGACTTCTTGGCGTGAAGGTAGTGCTACAAGTACTAAGCACCTTATTACTTATATGACTAATCTTTTTGATAACTAATATGATGCTTAGAAACAAAACAAGAGGATACTCACTCGTAGAGATAATAATATATGTAGCTATTTTGGCGGGGATTACAGTTGTCATCGTGAGTATCCTGACTCAAATATCTTCGTCTCGTTCTAGATTAACAGCAGCCCAAAGAGTAGCTACTTCTGCAGGGCTTTCTTTAGACAGGATTACTAGAGAGATTCATACAGCTTCTGGGGTCAATACAGGCTCAAGTATTTTTGATGTAAGTCCTGGAGTGCTTGTCCTTAATGGTGTTGAGTCTAGCGTGCCTTACACAATAGAGTTCTCTCTATCTGGAGGCTCTCTCAACATAACTAAAGATGGTGTGGTCGTTGGGCCTCTCACCGAGGCTGGGGTAGTGGTCAATGAGCTTATCTTTAGACACAGTGCCTCCTCAACAGATCAGGCTATTAGTATAGAGATGACGCTTGAAAGTGGTACGAGCACGGCCTATAAGAGCGAGAAGTTCTATACAACCGCTATATTAAAGCAATCTCTATGAGCAACTTCTTTAAAAAAAGAGATGGGGGGCAAGTGGTTATCACGGTGGCAACACTTTTCTTGATGCTCTCTCTTACAATGATCTTGGGTATGTCGGGGCCTGTCTTTCGAAGCCAGCGAGTGGTAGCTGATCTTATATCTTCCAAACAAAGTTACTATCTCGCCGAGGCAGGCACAGAGGATGTGGTTTATCGTATTTCTCATGGCATGCCATATAGCGAGAGTGGGCAAGTCTTGTCTATAGATGGTCGAACAGTGACCATTGATACTGAGACTGTTTCAGGGAGGAAGATAGTGACTGCGACCAGTGACTGGAACGATAGTCAAAGAAGTATCCAAGCCAGACTTGTCGCTGGGGAGGGAGTAGCCTTCTACTACGGAGTACAAATAGGGCAAGGAGGCTTCACCATTGGGAACAACTCTGGTATCAACGGTAGCGTCTACTCAAACGGGAGTATTACTGGCTCTAATGGTTCATACATCACTGGCACTGCTGTAGCGGTGGGCAATATAACCAATGTCGATGTCGGTACCTCTACTACAAGCGACGCTTGGGCGACTGGTATAAGTAGTATAAATGTCACCGGCAACTTGTATTGCCAGACTGGTACGGGGAACAATAAATCATGCGACACCTCCAAGGGTATTCCTCCTGCTGTGGGTTACCCACTTACTGACGAAGAGATAAATGGTTGGAAGGCCGATGCAGAGGTTGGAGGAATAACTGCAGGGAGCGTAACCATAAGCTCCAACACGTCTCTTGGTCCAAGGAAGATTGAGGGGAATCTAAACATCAACTCAGGAACTCTTACCGTTACGGGCACTATTTGGGTTACGGGTAATATTGTAATGGGCAATGGCGCTGGAGTTTCTCTATCTTCAGAATATGGTGAGTCTGGTGGAATAGTCGTAGCAGATGGAACTATGAGCTTGAGTAACAATAATACCTTGCAAGGGTCTGGTACCACTGGAAGCTATTTGATTATGCTGACTACGAGCGCCTCTTCCAATGCTATTTCTATTGGTAATGGCAACACTACTGAGGTTATACTTTATGCTCCAAACGGCACAATACAAATGGGCAACAATGCCAACGTACGGTCTCTAACTGCCAGAACTATATCTATAGGTAACAATACAATACTTAATTATACCCAAGGTCTTCTTGACGCGGTCTTTAACAGTGGTCCAAGTGGTGGGTATCAGATAGATAGCTGGAAGGAGGTTAAATAAGTTGGGTTCTTCGTGATATATTACTCCTATGAGGATGATACTCATCGGTAACTGGAAGAACTACCCCAACTCATCTAAAGAAGCCAAAAACATACTAAACGGCTTAAGAAGAAGGTCTAAGGTGTTTAAGAAGTTAAGTACTTATATAGCTCCACCAAGTATTTATCTGGGGTTGGTTGCAGATAAGTCTAAAGCAGTGGGGGCTCTGGCCTCTCAAGATATCTTCCACACAACTTCTGGTACTTACACAGGTTCTATTAGTACAGAAATGCTCAAGAGTTTCGGTGTCAGACTCTCCATTATCGGTCATAGTGAGAGAAGAGCTCTTGGTGAGACAAACACAATAATCAGAGAGAAGATAAAGACTGCTATAAAGTCCGGCATAGTCCCTGTCCTTTGTGTTGGGGAGGAGGTGCATGATACTGAGGGTGGGTACTTTGAAGTATTAAGAGAGCAGATAAAGAAGTCTCTTGAAGGTATTAAGAAAGGTGAGGAAGCCAAGAAGCTCATCGTCGCTTACGAGCCGGTCTGGGCAATAGGCGACAAAGCTAGTAAGGCGATGGAACCTTTGGAGCTTAGCCAAATGGTCATCTTTATTAAAAAGGTTCTGACAGAATCTTTTGGCAGAAAGGTGGCTGATAAGATACCAATACTCTACGGAGGCTCTGTAGATGAGGCGAATGCAGATGCCCTTGTGTCTAGTACGGGGATAAACGGTTTCCTTGTCGGACGTGCATCTCTTGATCCAGAGGCTTTTGCTGAGATAGCTGAGGCTCTTAACAAATAAGATGAAGTCAATAAAAGAAGCTACAAATCTTTCGGGGAAGAGGGTCTTAGTGAGAGTAGACTGGAACGTCCCAATAATAAACGGAGAGGTTTTTGATGACTTCCGTATTGCTAAAAGTTTGGAGACTATTAATTATTTGGTTGAGGCTGGTGCTAAAGTAACTCTTTGTACCCATTTAGAGCCTGAAGAACTCTCTACCGAACCACTAAAGAAGTTTGTACCAGAAGGAGCAGAACTTTTAGAAAACTTAAGGAAAAATGCTGGGGAGAAGAGTAATTCCGAAGAGTTTGCCAAAGAGCTTGCCTCAAAGGCTGACATTTTTGTGAACGAAGCCTTCTCTGTGTCACACAGAGAGCATGCTTCAATAGTGCTTCTTCCAAAGTTATTACCGAGCTTTGCTGGACTGAATTTTATTAAGGAAGTCTCTGAGTTATCAAAAGCTTTTAACCCCAAGCATCCGTTCCTCTTTATCCTAGGAGGAGCAAAGTTTGAGACTAAGTTACCTTTGGTTAAAAAGTTTCAAAATATAGCCGATGACATCTTTATCGCTGGGGCCAATGCTAAGCCAGCACAAGATGCGGGGTTTGGAGAGATGCCCAACATTACCTTACCTGTGGGGGACGTGACTGCGACAGATCTAACAGAAGAAAATTTAGAAATTCTTAAAGAGAGGATATCTAAGGCTGAGTTTATTGTATGGAATGGCCCACTAGGCAAGTATGAGGAGGGGTTAAAAGAGGGGACTCTTAAGCTAGCTCAAATACTTGGCGATAGTGGCAAAGAAGTTATGGTAGGAGGCGCAGATACTCTGGCAGCTATAAAGGAGTTAGGAATCTTTGATAAGTTCTCCTTCGTTTCCTCTGGTGGTGGAGCGATGCTAGACTTCTTGGCCAATGAGACTCTAGTTGGTATAGAGGCTTTAAACTCTGGGTCCGTCGTCCTCTAGTCCCTGAGGTATTAGATGTATGTGGGTGTGGGCTACGTCTTTGCCTACAATACCGAGCCTAACGAAGTCAGCTTTATAATCTGCCTTAAGTTGTAGAGCCACTTTCTTGGCAGTGATAAACAATTCTTCATAAAGTGGACTTGGCACGTCGGTGAACCATCTATAGTGCTCCTTGGGCACAAGCAGAGTGTGTCCTTTGGCTACAGGGTTTATGTCAAAGAAGGCTACAAACTTGTCATCCTCATATACAAAATCAGAAGGTATCTCCTTGTTAGCAATTTTACAGAAGATGCAGTTTGAGTCAGTCATTAGTATGAAGTTTGATAAACCAAGTTACCCTGAGAGTCATACAGAGACAGAGTTTCGTCTTCCGTAGCCCACATCTCCCAAGGTCTGTGTAGGTATACATGCCACGTCTTGCCCTCAAAGTCTGAGTCGCTTTGGTGGTTGGCTATACAACCACCATAGTTGTAATTGGTTTTGATGAAATTTACACACATGCTGGTGAGACCTTCAAAACCGTCTACACAGCCATCACATCTCTCGCCGTTGCTCTTGAAGCCGTCAAACTTAGGCTTGTGACAACTTCGCATACTGTCTATGTATCTCTTACAAGCTGAGTCTAAGTTACTTACTCCAGATGTCTGGTGAGGTCTTACACAACTCTTTTCAATCCCTGAGGAGAAGCGATAATCTTCGGCAAGGTATCCTGTGCAGGAGTTCTCCTTGAAGCTCACTACGGGGAAGGACGTAAGATTGCCGGGTCCGCCAGAGATGATGACGGCTCGCTCGTTTGGCTTAAGCACAATAGCTTCTAGAAAGTTTCTGCCTTGAGGAGAGAGTACCTTTACTCCTTGGGGGATGACTCCAGTATCTGATGCATATTGTACGTAGTTACTTCCCACAGCGTAACTTCTGTCTGACTTACCGTTTTCTAGCCTCCAACCGGTGATGTTAATGCTGTTTAGCCCTCGGTTTTCTATGATCACGTACTCATCCATTGGGTCGGATGTATATCTAGCATTACCCGTGTTCACATATACAGAGCCAGAAGGCAAGCCTCCACTACTGACATAAGCAGGGTCTCCGTTTGTAGTCTGGACAGGCAAAGCCCCAGGCCACTGGTTTAGTCCAATCCTAGCCTCTCTTGGGAGAAGTATGGCAAAAATAACTATACTTATAGCGAAGAGTGTTAAGAGTCCCTCTACAAAGGCACCTTTCTCTCCATTTATCCTCATGGAATGTATAATAACACGATGTCTTTTCCTGAAATATTAGAGAGACTGCTTAGGAAGAGAGGTGTAACCAAAGATGCAGAAGAGGATTTCTTATCTCCAAAGTATGAAAATCTTGTTGACCCACTCCTCTTGCCCGATATGGAGAAGGCCAGAGACAGGGTTATAAGTGCCATCAACAACAATGAGCATATCTTTGTCTTCTCTGACTATGATGCAGATGGTATACCTGGGGCAGTGGTACTCTCTGACTTCTTCAAGCGTATTAAGTACGACAATGTCTCCTTCTATATCCCACACAGGCACGACGAAGGCTTTGGTCTTAACACTGATGCGGTAGATGAGGCTAAAGATAGAGGGGCAAAACTTATCATCACCATAGATTGTGGCACGGCTGATATCAAAGAGGTTGCTCACGCCAATGCTTTAGGTATTGATGTTGTTGTTACCGATCACCATGAAGCGCATGAGTTGCCCGAGGCCTTCGCAATAGTGAACCCAAAGATAAGAGGGAGCAAGTATCCCTTTGATGGGCTTTGTGGAGCCGGTGTGGCATACAAACTTGTTCAAGCGATTTATTCCAAAGAGAGCTTTGGACAGAAGGATGGTATAGAGAAGTGGTCGCTCGATATGGTGGCTATAGCCACACTTAGCGATATGGTGCCACTTGTGGGGGAAAACAGGATTCTAGCTCGCTTTGGTCTTGAGGTTTTGCGGAAGTCGCCTAGACCCGGGCTTCAAGCTCTTTTCAAAAGATTAAGAATGGAGCAGAGATATGTTACAGAGGACGACATAGCCTTTATGATCACTCCTCGTATCAATGCAGCCTCAAGAATGGGGAAGCCTGAGGACGCCTTCAACCTTCTTTCAACCACTGACCCTAACGAAGCAGAAGAACTTGCTGCTCATTTAGAAAAAATAAATAACGAAAGGAAGGGTGTTGTAGCCTCAATAGTTAAGGATGCAAAGAAGCACCTAGAAGCAAGAGGAGAGCTTCCCGAAGTTGTTGTCATTGGTAACCCAGAGTGGAAGCCGGCACTCTTGGGGCTAGTGGCGAACTCCATTGTTGAGGAGTATATGAGACCCGCTTTTGTTTGGGGGCGAGATGGAGACGGCAAACTCAAAGGTTCTTGCCGGTCTTACAACGGCTATAACCTCTTTGAGCTTATGAGCTTGGCCAAGGACTCCTTTGAAGAGTTTGGTGGGCATGCTGGCGCTGGGGGATTCTCTCTTACTCTTGAGAGTCTGGTGACTTTGGAGGAGAAGCTCTCTCTATCTCTCAAAACTTTGGTTATGGGGGATGAAGAGGAAGAAGATAGGATAGAAATAGAGGTTAAAGAAATTGGGGATGATTTGTATAAGACGATATCAATCTTAGCTCCCTTCGGTATGGCGAACCCAAAGCCTGTCTTTAGGATTAGTAATGCCGAGATAAAGTCTCTAAGACAGTTTGGTAAGACTGGGGACCACTTGGAGCTTACTCTTGCCCCCAATATTAAAGCCATCTCCTTCTTCTCCTCTCCTAAAAGCTATAACCTAGAAGCTAGCACCTCCTTCTGTAATCTAGACGTTCATCTAGAGAAGTCCTATTTCTTAGGTCGCCCAGAGATCCGCCTAAGGATTGTTGATATAATTAAGGTATAAAACAAGCAAAATGATAAAGATATTTACCGATGGGGCAGCGAGGGGGAATCCGGGGCCAGGAGGATGGGGGGCTATCATTGCTCGTGAGTTTGAGGTTCATGAGATCGGAGGTAGAGATCCGTATACCACCAACAACAAAATGGAGCTTACTGGAGCTATTGAGGCCTTAAAGGTTTTAGAGTTTGGCGTAGACGTAAGAGTTTATACAGACTCTGAGTATGTAATGAAGGGTATGACTGAGTGGATAGGTAACTGGCAGAAGAATGGTTGGAAGACAGCTGCTAAGAGACCAGTGGAGAACCAGGATCTGTGGAAGGATCTTCTTCTAGCAAGCGAGGGCAAGAATGTGGAGTGGAAGTATGTGGCAGGACATTCGGGCAATGAGGCGAACGAGAGGTGCGATGAGATAGCAACTAAGTTTGCAGATAACTTGTCTGTAGATCTCTATGCAGGACCGATTGGATCATATTCAATTAGTCTCGAGGCGTAACAACAAGTTACTTGTCGCCCTTTGGGGTTTTGTCTTTGGGGTTTTGTTTGCCTCGCTTCTTCCTATACCTCCCTTGGTGTCTCTTCTGATTATTTTTGTTGCACTTTGTATATACGTAGTAGATAAAAACGTTTTTATCCTAATAGCCCTCACAGCTTTTGCTTTAGGTGTTTTGCGTTATGACATCAAGGACTTCCATACTTTAAAGCCAGTAGGCGATAGGGGTGTTGTGGTTACAGAGCCAGAGAGGAGAGACTTGGATACTAGGTTTGTGGTCCGTACCAACACGGGGGAGAAGGTGTTGGTTACCACAGACTTGTATAGCGAGGTGGAGTATGGAGATGAGGTTAAGCTTCTTGGTAATACTAAGACTTTGAAGCCTGGTGGTTACGCAGACTATCTTTCTAAAGATGATATCTTCTACACGATGGACAGAGCAGAGGTAGAGGTTTTGTCTCAAGGTTACGGTAATGTGGTTGTCGGCACATTATTAAAGATCAAAAACTTTTTTACAGAGAAGGTTAGAGAGATTTTACCAGAGCCTCAGTCCAGTCTACTATCAGGCCTTATCGTCTCAGGCAAGCAAGCCTTGCCTAAGGAGACTCTGGAGGAGTTTAGAAAGGCTGGAGTAGTGCATATAGTAGTGCTCTCTGGTTACAACATTGCTATCATCGCAGAGTTCCTCTTCCTTATTTTTGGGTTCTGGGGGTCAAGACGGGCGGCAGGCGTCTCTCTGGTTGGAGTGTTACTCTTCACCCTTATGTCTGGAGCTCCTGCCACTGTTGTTAGAGGAGCTATCATGGTCTCACTCCTCCTTTTGGGCAAGCTTATACATAGAGCTTCTTCGGCCCCAAGGATACTCCTCTTTACTGGAGTGATTATGCTAATACATAATCCAAAAGTTTTGGTTTTTGATGCATCCTTCCAACTCTCTTTCCTCGCTGTGCTGGGTTTGATTTACGGTGTTCCTCTTGTACAGAGATTCGTCGAGAAAATGTTTCCTGCTCACGGGCAGGCATCGGGGCATTCGCGAGAAACATTTTCTCGACTTTCCGAGCTGATCTCTACTACGCTGGCCACACAACTCTTCGTCTTTCCTTATCTTCTTTATAATATGGGGAACTTCTCTCTCGTCTTCTTGCTTTCCAATTTGCTTATATTACCCGTGCTTCCAGTGGTAATGCTCTTCGGTTTCGTGGCAACTCTGGTGGCCTTTGTCTTACCCATGCTCTCTTGGCCAGTTGCCTTCCTCTCGCACCTCTTACTCTCTTGGATACTCTTTGTGGCCGAAATTCTTGGCAACTTACCCTTCGCGAGTTTAGAAATAGAAAACTTCCCACTAGTGGTTACTCTTATCCTCTACATTTGTATTGGATTTATCGTTTGGCGTTCTCTAGATTCTTCAAAACACTATTCCAGTTTAGGTTTTTGAAGAAGGCTTCTACATAATTCTTCTTCTCTGCTGGTGTGTAGTCAAGATAGTAGGAGTGCTCCCACATATCTAGAGCGAGGACAGGAGGAAGACCACCGAGTTGGCCCAAGTGTTGCTCGTCTACCCAAGATTGTATGAGTTGATCTGTTTGCTTGTCATAAGAGAGAATAGCCCAGCCGACTCCGCGGGTGAGAGCTAGCTCCTTGAACTTCTCAAGATTGAATCCGAGCCTAACGAGCTCGCTGTCGTCACTTAGAAGTTTGCCTCCGCCTACGAAGTGCTCAAAGTAGACTTCGTGGTTACGCATACCGTTAAACTCAAAGGGGAAGCGTCTATCGTATGTATCGCCCTGAAGCAGGGTGTTCGCATTCTTCACATAGCCCGCATATAATTTGAGATGCTCTTCTATAGTCTTCTTAGATATGCCCTCAAGATCAGGAATATCAAATTTTTTCTCTTCAAATGTTTTCATATTTTCTATTATAGCAGTTTTGGTTTTGTCTAATGTGGTTGTTTGGGGGCAGGTTTCTTCCGGTGGTTTAGACAAACTAAATGTTTACTTCTTAGACGTGGGTCAGGGGGATGCAATACTCATAGAGTCGCCTACTGGTGGGAGAGTGCTTATAGACGGAGGGCCAAACAGAAAGGTCCTAAGCGAGCTTGGCGAAGTCTTGCCCTTTGGTGATAGACGGATAGATGTGGTTATAGAGACACATCCAGATCTGGATCATATCAATGGATTGGTAGAAGTATTAAGAAGATACAATGTAGGTGCCTTTATCCAGTCGGGAGTTGAGTCTTCAAACGAAGTTGATGACCTCGTAGACAAAATATTAGACGAGAAGGGCATAAGAGAGATTGTCGCTAAGAGGGGGATGAGTCTGGACCTTGGTGGTGGGGCGGTCCTGCAAATACTTTTCCCCAACACGGATGTATCTAGTTGGGAGACCAACGAAGCAACAACTGTTTCCAAACTTACTTACGGTGAGTCCTCCTTCCTCTTCACAGGCGACTCCACCAAGAGGGTAGAGTATATCTTGCTTGGCTTGGGCGAGGAGGCGCTAGATGCAGATGTGCTACAAGTTGGTCACCACGGATCGGATACATCCACGGGCCCTTTATATATAAAGGCTATTACTCCAGATTACTCAGTAATATCTTCCGGCAATAACAACAGATATGGTCATCCTCATAAGGTCACTCTTGATACTTTGAGCAAGTTTGAGACCAAGATACTAAACACCGCCCAAGTGGGGCGGGTAAAGTTTGTAAGTGATGGAGAAGTCCTAACTCTGGACTAAATAACCCCAGCCTTTTTTAGCACTGAGTGAGCGCCGTGCTTGTTGATGGTCTTGATCGCACGAGTGGAGAGAGTGAGGGTGATAGTCTTCTTGAGCTCTGGCACGTAGATCCTCTTCTTCTGGAGGTTGGGGTAAGCTCTTTTCTTGCCTGTTGGGTTAAATTGGGTAGCACGAGTCCTGTTGGAGTAGCCTCCTTTCATGATGGAACCCTTCTTTAATACTGGGCAAATCTTCGCCATAGTGGGCAATACTCTAACATAATTGGTATAATTCGCCAACATGAGTATTGATTTCGTCTTTCAGATTGCAATTCTTATAATGTCGGTCGTCATCCACGAGGTGTCGCACGGCTTCGCTGCAAGGTTTTATGGCGACCATACAGCAGAATATGAGGGGAGGCTCACACTTAACCCTGTAAAGCATATAGATCCCATTGGCTCTGTCTTTGTACCCATACTCTCTTATATGTTTGGTGGATTCGTCTTCGGTTGGGCCAAGCCAGTACCGTATAACCCCTACAACCTTAAGCCCGGTAGGTGGCCTGAGGCTTTTGTGGCTCTAGCTGGCCCTCTTTCTAATATTGCTATCGCAGTTGTCTTTTCCATCCTCTTTAGACTGACCGGTGAGCCTAGCGCTGGCTTCGCTATCATCACGACTTCTATCATCTATATCAACATACTTTTGGCCGTCTTTAACCTTATGCCGGTACCTCCACTAGACGGCTCCAAACTCCTCTTTGCCATCTTCCCAGAGAAGATATACCAGTTTAGGAACTTCTTTGAGAGGTATGGATTGGTCTTGGTTATACTCTTCATCTTCTTTATATGGCAACTAATAGCCCCGGTTATAGGACTTGCCTTCAGTTTCTTGACCGGTTTACCTATTTGAGTTAAAGTGAACCCTCTAAATGAGTACGATAAACCAGCTGGTAAAGAAGAGCCGAAGCAAGCCAAAGAGTAAGTCTAAGGCTATTGCTTTGACGCGTGGCTTCAACACCATCAAGAACAGGCCTGTCTTCTACACATCTCCCTTCAAGCGCGGAGTTTGTATCAAGGTAACCACCAAGACTCCTAAGAAGCCTAACTCCGCAATACGAAAGATCGCCCGTGTCCGCCTTACTAACGGCCAAGAGGTTACTGCTTACATCCCAGGAGAGGGTCACAACCTACAAGAGCACTCAGTGGTAATGCTTCGTGGTGGTCGCGTTAAGGACCTTGGTATCCGTTACACTATTGTCCGTGGAGTACTAGATACCCAAGGAGTAGAGAAGAGAAGGAAGGGTAGAAGCCAGTACGGTAACAAGCGCCCAAAGGCTAAGTAACATATGCGAAGAAAACTCAAAGCAAAGCCAAAGATAACCCCAGACTCAGTCTACGACTCTGAGAAGGTGGCTAAGTTTATAAACTACGTTATGCAAGAGGGTAAGAAGGTCACTGCTCGCAGTGTAGTCTACCGGGCTTTGGATAAAATAAAGGAGGATACCAAGAACCCAACCCCTCTAGAGGTCTTTGAGACAGCTCTTAAGAACACTGGTCCTACTATGGAGGTTCGCTCAAGACGCGTTGGAGGTGCTAACTACCAGATCCCTCGCGAAGTTCGTCCAGAGCGTCGCCAGTACCTCTCTATGAAGTGGATCGTGGACGCTGCTCGTGGCAAGAAGGGTAAGCCAATGCATGAGAAGCTCGCTGAGGAGATTATCTTGGCTTCAAACAACGAAGGTGACGCTATCAAGAAGCGTGAGAACACCCACAAGATGGCTGAGGCCAACAAGGCCTTCGCTCACTTCGCTTGGTAATTTATACAAATTAATTTTCTTTAACAAATGGAAAGGGATTACCCACTAGAGAGAGTTCGTAACTTCGGTATCATCGCACACATTGATGCGGGTAAGACCACCACTTCCGAGCGAGTGCTCTTCTACACTGGCGCACAGCACAAGATAGGCGAGGTGCACGAGGGAGAGACGACTACCGACTGGATGGAGCAGGAGAGGGAGAGAGGTATCACCATCACCGCTGCAGCTATCACCTGCTTCTGGGGTCCAACATATCTCTCTGACGCTGATAGACAGAAGAAGGAGAACAAGTTCCGCTTCAACGTTATTGATACCCCTGGGCACATCGACTTTACCGTGGAGGTTAAGCGCTCTCTAAGAGTACTAGACGGAGCTGTGGTGGTATTTGACGGTGTAGCCGGAGTAGAGCCTCAGTCAGAGACCAACTGGCGCTATGCTGAGGAAGCACAAGTGCCAAGAATCTGTTTTATAAATAAATTGGATCGTACAGGAGCTTCTTTTGAGCGCTCTTACAAGTCTATCCTAGACAGACTCTCCAAGAAGGCTGTGCGCTTCCAAATACCAATAGGTGAGGAGGACAAGCACGAGGGAGTCATAGATCTTCTTAAGATGAAGGCCTACTACTTCGAGGGCAATATGGGTAACCAAGTTGTAGAGAAGGAGATACCTCAAGAGTATGTAGCAGATGCTACCAAGTATCGTGGAGAGCTTGTGGAGAGGATAGTAGAGAACGATGAAGGTCTTATGAACGCGTATCTTGAGGGCAAGGAGATCTCTCTGGAAGCACTCAAGGAGACCTTGAGGAAGGCTGTTATAGACAACAAAATCTTTCCAGTGATGACCGGCTCTGCACTTAAGAACAAGGGAGTCCAACTTGTGCTTGATGCCGTGGTTGACTATCTTCCAAGTCCTCTAGACATCCCACCAGTTAAGGGAGTAAATCCTAATAATGGAGAGGAGATCCTCCGTCATGCAGATGACAAGGAGCCCTTCTCGGCTCTCGCCTTCAAACTCCAAGCAGATCCATTCGTTGGGCAACTAACCTTCTTCCGTGTGTACTCGGGTACCATTGAGTCAGGTTCTTATATATATAACTCCACAACAGGCAACAAGGAGAGGTTGGGACGCATTGTCCGTCTTCAGGCCAACGACCGCGAGGAGGTGAAGAAGGTTTTCGCTGGAGAGATCGCAGCCGCTGTAGGACTCAAGGAGGCTAAGACCTCACACACCTTCTCCGACGAGGCAAACCCAATCATCCTAGACCAGATTACCTTCCCAGAGCCGGTGATCTCTCTACGTATTGAGCCAAAGACCAAGGCCGACCAAGAGAAGATGGGTATGGCTCTCAAACGTCTTTCTGATGAGGACCCAACATTTAGGATTAAGTCAGACTCTGAGACAGGGGAGACCGTCATCATGGGTATGGGTGAGCTACATCTTGAGATTATCGTTGACCGTATGAAGAGAGAGTTTAACGTGGAGGCCAACGTCGGTAAGCCACAAGTGGCCTACAAGGAAACTATCACTGGTACTGCCGAGGTGGAGAACAAGTACATCAAGCAGACAGGAGGCAAGGGTCAGTATGGTCACGTGAAGATCACCATCAAGCCTCTTGAGGCTCTTGACCCGGAGGCCAAGATTCCTAAGAACGTGCACCGTGAGGAGGGCTTTGAATTTATTGATTCTATCAAGGGAGGAGTTATCCCTCAGGAGTTTATCCCTGCTGTGGAGAAGGGAGTGCGTGAGGCTATGGATAGAGGTATCCTTGCGGGCTTCAAGATGACAGACATATCTTGTGAGCTCACATACGGTTCCTACCACGATGTGGACTCCTCAGAAATTGCTTACAAGATAGCTGCTTCGCAAGCCTTCCAAGATGCCGCCAAGAAGGCTAAGCCAGTTATCCTTGAGCCTATTATGAAGGTAGAGGTTGTGGTACCAGAGAAGTTCATGGGAGACATTACTGGTAACCTCTCAAGTAAGCGAGCCCAGATTGAGGCTATGGAAGATCGAAGTGAGCTTAAGGTCGTGCGGGCCAAGGTGCCTCTATCTGAGATGTTCGGCTATGTGACTAACCTCCGCTCTATGACCGAGGGAAGAGGTTCCTCTACTATGGAGTTTGACCACTACGCCATCGTGCCTAAGAACGTTGAGGCTGAGATTATAGAGAAGAGGACTGGAGTTAAGGCCTAACCCCCTAGACTAAGTACTCGCTTTGTTGTAGTGTAGCCACCAGACAACAACCCCTATTCCGGAGGAGTAGATGTACATGGATTGTAGTTTTGATGGGGAGCAGGATCCTTCCATCACGGCAGATGAGTGGCAGAAACTTGAAGATCTCTTCAAACATGGCCCTGCCAAGGAGATCATCAAGGCCCTCAAGCGGACCGACAACAGCCCACAAGAAGTTGTTTCCTTCGGTACCAAGATGAGAGTAGGCTCAATCGGTGGGATGAATTCCTCGCTTTTGCGCGCAGGGATCCCGTTTCGACTGGAGCTGGTCTATACAGGGCGCCTCTTCAGGGAGAACCAGCTTTACCTGAAGCGTGTGGCCCTCCCAAGACCTAAGATCGTCGAGACTTCAAACGAGAACTCAAGACGTTGTTGTTAACCCCGCTTTGGCGGGGTTTTTCTTTAGCCTTTTATTGATTTGGTTGACTATTTGGCCCTCTATCTGTAATATGTCGCACAGCGCTTTACCGCTATATGATTGTTCTTTGAGAGTATCTCAATAAGACTCTTATAGCGGTTTCGTGCTCCCAACTCTTTGGGACCCGCCTACGCAACTGCTTCGGCGTGGTAAATCGGGATTAGAAGAAACCGTGTTCTCGAATTTCTTCTGTTTCTGAACAAACTTAATTAATTAATTAATTTTTACAAATAAATTTATGGCAGACGCTTTTGATCGCTCAAAGCCTCACGTAAACGTCGGTACTATCGGCCACGTTGACCACGGCAAGACGACTCTAACCGCCGGTATCCTCCATGTTCTTGATATGAACAAGGACAAGGGCTTCGGCGCTCGTGTGGAAGAGATTGATAAGATTGACTCAGCTCCTGAGGAGCGTGAGAGAGGTATTACTATTGCCCTCCACCACTCTGAGTACTGGACCCCAGCACGTCACTACGCACACATCGATGCGCCAGGACACGCTGACTACATTAAGAACATGATCACCGGTGCCGCTCAAATGGACGGCGCAGTGCTTGTGGTTGCTGCGACTGACGGTGTGATGCCTCAGACTCGCGAGCACATCCTCCTTGCTAAGCAAGTTGGAGTACCTAAGATTATCGTCTTCCTAAACAAGTGCGACATGGTTCCTGATAAGGAGCTTATTGACCTTGTGGAAGAGGAGGTTAGAGATCTCCTTACCAAGCACGACTTCGACGGTGCTAATGCTCCTGTTATCCGTGGTTCAGGTCTTAAGGCTCTTGAGGCCAAGGACATGAACGACGAGTGGGCACAGAAGGTCTTCGAGCTTGTATCTACTCTTGACTCATACATCCCACAGCCAGTTCGTGAGATGGACAAGCCATTCCTTATGCCAATTGAGGACATCTTCTCTATCGAGGGACGCGGTACTGTGGTTACTGGTCGTATCGAGAGAGGTCAGGTGAAGGTTGGTGAGGACGTTGAGATCGTAGGTCTTAAGGATACTCAGAAGACCACTGTTACAGGTATTGAGATGTTCAACAAGCAACTTCAAGAAGGTCAGGCTGGAGACAACGCCGGTATCCTTCTAAGAGGTGTGAAGAAGGAGGATCTCTCTCGTGGTCAGGTTATCAGCAAGCCTGGAAGCGTAACCCCTCACACAGAGTTTACTGCTGAGGTTTACGTCTTGAAGAAGGAGGAGGGTGGTCGTCACACACCATTCTTCACCGGATACAAGCCTCAGTTCTACGTTCGTACAACTGACGTGACCGGAGAGGTGACCCTAAACCCAGGTGTTGAGATGATCATGCCAGGTGACACAGCAACCTTCAACGTGAAGCTCGTTGCTCCTGTGGCTCTTGAGGATCAGACTCACTTCGCTATCCGCGAGGGAGGCAAGACTGTCGGTGCGGGTGTTGTAACTAAGGTTGTTAAGTAGCTTCTTAGCTAACAAGCTAATTAGCTAATTAGCTGAAAAGCTCCCCAAAATGGCCACAAAACCAAAAGCAATCAGTAAGTCAAAGAAGGCAGAAGCGACAGATGCGTCAGCCAAATTACGTATCCGAGTTCGTGCCTACGAGTCTAAGATCCTTGATGTATCGGTTAAGCAGATTATAGACACTGCTATTCGTTATGATGCGCAGGTCCAAGGTCCTATACCACTGCCAACCGAGATAAAGAAGTACACTGTGAACCGCGCTGCGTTCGTATACAAGAATGCTCGAGAACAATTCGAAATGCGAATACATAAGCGCCTCATAGACATTGTTAATCCTTCTGGTAAGGTGATCGAGGCCCTAACGAACCTCTCCCTACCTTCTGGCGTCAACATCGACGTAAAGATGATCTAACCCAAGATGAAACCAATAGAGACAAAGAAAGTAAATATGACTCAAATCTTCACCGATAGTGGAGAGGTGTTGGCTGTTACTTTACTTGTCTCTAAGGAAGAGCTTGGCCAAGGAACTCTTGTAGAGGGGGACACTGTATCCATTACAGGGACTTCTAAGGGCAAGGGATTCCAAGGTGTGGTTAAGCGTCACGGCTTCAAGGGAGGCAGGAGAAGTCACGGACAGAAGCACTCTGAGCGTGAGCCAGGTTCCATCGGTGGAGGTGGACGTGCTGGAGGTAGAGTTGCCAAGGGCATGAGGATGGCCGGCAGGATGGGAGGAGAGACAGTAACGGTGAAGAACCTCAAGGTTATAAAGATCTTGCCTGAGACCAAGGAAATCTTCGTCTCTGGAGCTATACCTGGGCGCCGTGGATCTAAGGTTCTAATCAAGACCAAGTAATACAATGGAAGCGATTATCTACGACATCAAGGGTAAGGGGAAGGGCAAGGTGAAGTTACCAGAGAACATCTTTGGTGTCTCTTGGAATGCAGACTTGGTACACCAAGTAGTAACCTCTCTTGCTTCAAACCAGAGAGCACCAATAGCTCACACCAAGACTCGTGGTGAGGTTCGTGGAGGAGGCAAGAAGCCGTGGCAACAGAAGGGTACTGGTCGTGCAAGACACGGCTCCACCCGCTCTCCTATATGGGTTGGTGGAGGGGTGGCTCATGGTCCAAGGAACGACAAGAACTACACTCGTGTTGTGAGCAAGAAGATGAAGGCCAAGGCCCTCCACACAATACTTAGTCAGAAGTACAAGGACGGGGAGATCCTCTTCGTAGAAAACTTGGGCTTCAAGCTTCCTAAGACCAAGGAGGCACTAGAAATCCTAAAGAACTTGTCTAAGGTAGAAGGCTTTGAGAAGCTCTCTACCAAGAAGAAGAACGCTGCTCTCATAGCTCTCTCCGACAAGAACATCAACGCTGAGAAGAGTATGAGAAACATTGGTAGCCTTGAGACTCTAGAGGTTAGAAACCTAAACCCTCTCGCCCTCTTGAAGAGCAAGTTCCTCATCATTGAGGACCCAACCGAGTCTATAAAGAAGATACCAGCAATGAGCGCTAAGAAATAAAGTCATGGCCGAAAAGAAAACAACCAAGAAGGTAAAGAAGGTGGAGGAGAAGAAGGAGAAGTCTCTCTCTGTACTTATCTCACCAAGAATGACAGAGAAGGCCGTCCTCTCTCAAGAGAAGAAGGGTGTCTACGTCTTCAACGTTCTACCAGATGCTACCAAGAGTCAGATTATTGGCTCCGTGAAGGCGGTGTATAAGGTAACTCCAATTAGAGTAAACACCTCTAGAGTTGCTTCCAAAACCAAGTTCTTCCGTGGCAGGCTTGGTACTAAGAGTGGAGGCAAGAAGGCCTATGTCTACCTAAAGAAGGGCGATAAGATTGATGTCGCATAAATTTAAATACCGAATATGAAGCGCTACAAGCCAACAAGTAAGTCGAGGAGGAACATGACCGGAATTAATTTCCGTCAGTTTGTCACCTCTACCAAGCCAGTTAAGTCTCTTACTACAGGATTTAAGAGAGGAGATGGTAGGAACAACACTGGTCGCATCACTACTCGTCACAAGGGAGGTGGACACAAGCGTCGCTACCGAGAGATAGACTTCAAGTTTGATAAGTTAAACGTACCCTTCACCATAAAGACTATTGAGTATGACCCTAACCGCTCTGGCTTCATTGGTCTTGTTGCCTACAAGGACGGAGAGAGGAGATACATTTTGCTCTCAAAGACTATGCGAGTTGGCGACACCTTCGTGGCTAGCGAGACCGCGCCTCTTACACCTGGTAACAGACTCCCACTTAAGAACATCCCAGTAGGTACCTTTGTATACAACGTGGAGTTGAAGCCTAAGGGAGGTGCGAAGATCGCTCGCTCGGGAGGCAACTATGTAGAAGTGTCTGCTAAGGATGCTGGGTACGTAGACCTTAAGATGCCATCTTCTGAAGTACGTAAGGTGCTTGAGACTGCTTGGGCCACTATAGGTGAGGTGTCTAACGATGAGAACAGACTCGTAAAGCTAGGTAAGGCAGGTCGCTCTCGCTGGCTCGGAATACGCCCAACTACTCGTGGTACTGCCATGAACCCAGTAGATCACCCACACGGAGGAGGAGAGGGTAGGCAGGGTCGAGGACGAAGGCGTGCTATCTCTATCTACGGTAAGCCAAC
>CAZSOL010000002.1:116159-119516 GCA_964608585.1 uncultured Candidatus Saccharibacteria bacterium
TTTTTGTTTGCAATTTTTGTATAAACCTGTAAAGTGGGGCGTAATAAGGTCAAAGACAGAAGGCATCCATAAGTCCTTCCGAGACACTCCTTCGGCCTTATGTGGTCGATTTTATTTGTCCCAATTTAACGAGACAAACACAAAAAACAAATGGCAATTAGTAAACAAAAGAAGGGAGAGATAGTAGAGAAGCTTAGCAAGGCTATCAAGGATGCAAAGTCTTTGGTCTTTGTGAACTTCCACGGACTCAAGGTCTCCGACACGACCCAACTTAGGCGCGAGCTGAAGAAGGAGGGAGTGGAGTACCAAGTGTCTAAGAAGACTCTAACCAAGCGTGTGCTTGATACCGAGAAGTTTGATGGCACCCAGCCCGAACTTGAGGGAGAGCTCGCTATGGCTTGGTCGGAAGACTTAATAGCTCCTGCTCGAGGTGTTCATAACTTTGCGAAGAAGTTCCCAGAGGCACTCAAAATCCTCGGTGGAGTCTTCCAAGGCAAGTACATGAGCAAGAGCGAGATGATGGAGATAGCTACTATCCCACCTATTGAGGTACTTAGAGGTAAGTTTGTAAACATTATCAATTCACCGATCCAGCGCTTCGCTATAGCACTTGGAGAGGTATCAAAGAAGAAGAACTAACATGACACAAGCACAGATCATAGAGGCAGTTGAGAAGTTGTCAGTACTAGAGCTCAATGAGCTCGTAAAGGCAATTGAGGAGAAGTGGGGCGTATCAGCTACAGCAGTCGCTGCCGCTGGTCCTGCAGCCGGTCCTGCTGAGGAGGCTAAGTCTACAGCTGATGTAGAGCTTACCGACGGAGGGGCTAACAAGATTGCGGTTATCAAGGTTGTTAAGGAGGCTCTAGGTCTAGGTCTCAAGGAGGCTAAGGACTTGGTTGACGCCGCACCAGCAATGCTTAAGGCCGGTATGAAGAAGGAGGAAGCCGATGCCCTCAAGGCGAAGGTTGAGGAAGCCGGTGGAAAGGTTACTTTGAAGTAATCTGGACCAAAAGGTTTCTAAACAAAACTCCCCGAAAGGGGATTTTTGTTTGCTCTAGCGCTTTGGGGCGAGGGGGAGTAAAATACGCCCACATGGGAAGATCAATATCACATCTGTTCGGGGGTGAGGCCAAGGTCAAGATTATGCGCCTCTTTGTCTTCAACAAGGGAGCTATCTTTACTGCGAAGACTATAAGCGAGAGAGTACAGGTTGGTCTTAAGGCTGTAAGGAAGGAGCTCTCCTCTCTTACCAAGTCTGGTCTTATACACAAGCGTGCTAGGGGGTATATCTTAAACAACGAGTACGACTACCTACGGGCTCTAGAGCGCTTCCTTGTAGAGGCCTCTCCTATAACCGAGAGAGAGATTATAAAAAGGCTCTCCAAGGCTGGCACCATGCGCCTTATACTCACATCTGGGGTCTTTAAGCAGGATGCTGAGGCTAGGGTGGACCTTCTTGTGGTGGGTGACAAGATCAAAGAGGGTAAGCTCCTAAGAGCTATAAGTGCCCTTGAGGCTGAGATGGGCAAGGAATTGCGCTATGCTGCCTTTGAGACCCCTGACTTTAAGTACCGTTTGGGCATATACGATAAGCTCGTTCGCGATATTCTAGACTATCCACACAAGAAGTTAATGGATAAGGTGGGTATCTAAAGCGAGGTATAATTATTTTAAGCCCTAAGGGGCATTACTAGATAAACTGTACAGTAAGGATTTATGTATTTAGCAAACTGGGGAAACGTTCTCACTCTATCCTTCCAGAACCTCTGGTTGGGTATAGTTGGTTTCGTCCCGAACCTTGTCGTCGCCCTCGTCATTGTCATCTTAGGATGGCTGGTTGGCGCGTTGCTCGGCCGGGCAATTTGGCAAGTGTTCCGCTCTTTGAAGGTTGACGAAGCGCTTCGTCGCGCAGGATTCGAAGGATTCCTACGTCGTGGAGGCGTTGACCTTGACTCGGGCGCGTTTATTGGTGGTCTTGCGAAGTGGTTCGTCATAGTAGTCTTTTTGGTCGCAGCCTTCGATGTGCTCGGCCTAACTCAGGTGAACCTCTTCCTTCAGCAGGTTGTTATAGCCTACATCCCTCGTGTTATCGTCGCTGCTCTAATACTTCTAGTTGGAGGTGTTATTGGTGACGTTGTGGAGAGGATTGTGGTTACAGCAGCTCGTACTGCAGAGATTCGCTCTGCACACTTTGCTGGAGCAGTGTCTAAGTGGGCTGTTTGGGTCTTCGCTATATTGGTGGCGCTCTCTCAACTCGGCATCGCAACGGCTTTCAGCCAGACACTCTTTACCGGTATCGTTATTGCAATCTCGCTTGCTCTTGGTCTCTCCTTTGGCCTTGGTGGTCAGGAGGCAGCCGCTCGCTTCATTGAGAAGCTTCGCGGAGACATGGGTGGTAAGCACAACTAGTCTAGGTTATTAAGCTAGATAATACCTAGATATCTCGCCCTAAGTGGGGGACAAAAAGAGCTCTGTTTAGAGCTCTTTTTGCTGCCTATTTTCTACCCTGCCCCGCCGTGGCGTGGGTTGACAAAAAGACTTAAGTATGATAGGATTAAGGAAGATACACGTTCAGTCACACAACCCCCAAGGCCCTAGGCCAGAGGTACAGATGAACCGCTTTGAGAAGCTCCTCCGAGAGATCGACCAGAAGGTGAGGGAGGTGAAGATGCTCTTCGCTGCCATCCTCTCCAAGGTGGACTACGAGGGTGCTCGTGATGAGCTCGCGAAGCTCGTGGAGATCCTCAAGGACCCGCATGCCGCGGTGGACAAGAAGACCTCTGGCCACATCGGCGCAGAGGCCGAGCTCGCTCTTCGGAAGATCAACTTCTGGGAGCGTAAGTTCCTCATCTCCGAGTTCGCACTTGATGCGATGCGTAAGCGGATGACGGGGCTTGACCCGAGGACCCTCGATCGCTACAAGGAGGCCTTGAGTGACCGGATCACTCGGTACGACATCGTGCGTTCTGGTAGGGAGGACCTCCCCGAACTCCGGCGTCAGTTCCTCTCCTTCAAGGCCCTCATGCGTCAAGCGGAGGCCTACTCGGCGGATTTCATTCGCAAGAATGCTTCGCAGGTCTTCGGCAAGACGGAGGTCATCGGTTCGGCCGGTCGGAAGATCGGTCGGAGTGCGGCGAAGCGTCTCAGGGATGCTCAGATCCGTGCTTCCATGAAGGGAGCCAAGCTTCAGGACGACTCCAACCGTGGCTTCAAGAAGAAGCAGAAGTCGGCCTAGCCGATGGGGGATACAGCCCCACGAAAGTCTCACAGACTTTCGTGGGGCTTTTGTTTTATGTATTGACAGATGTAATAAATTGTGATAGTTTTGCAAAGGATAGGCAAATAGCCTCCGTTCCA
>CAZSOL010000003.1:0-15270 GCA_964608585.1 uncultured Candidatus Saccharibacteria bacterium
GAGCCGGTGATGGTGTTTGAGGAACTAAGGTTGGTAAAGACTCCTGTAGTAGAGAAGAGAGATGTAGTTGTGGCGTTAGTTGTTGTACTACTGTCTATCTGCGCTCCACCGACAACCTCAAACCTAGCCATAGATGAAGTTGCTGTAGCTCCGATAATAACTTGGTTTGTCGTAGTAGAAACATAAATACGCCCAGTGGTTGCATCCCCTGCGTTAGCAACATAAGTCCAATTAACCTCTTGACCACTCCCGCCACCGCTTGAGTCAGTTCCACAAGAAAACTTGCCAGTTAATGCGTTATAAAGAATGTTTTGTGACTCGGAACTACAGTCAGCAAGCCCACTCTGGAAGAATCCGTTTGATACCAAGAGATCAGAAGTGGAGGCCCTACCTCCAACCGAAAGATATGTAGTGGTAGCTTGTGTACCAGTGGCGTTAACGAAGGTGAAGTTCTGTAGAGTGGACGAACCGGTAAGAAGTAAGTTTGCAAACGTAGACTGCCCAGCATTAAGAACACTGGCAAAGAGATTAGTTGATGAAGCTGTCGTGCTGAAGAAGTTGGTGGAAGTAGCGTTAGTGGTGGTGCTGTTTACACTAGTGAAGTTTGTATTCGTCAGTGTGGTTATGGTGGATGATGCACCAACTACAGCGCTAGCCACTTGAGCAAAGACAGATGAAGAAAGTCTCTGCCTTGGTGACAGAGTTTCAAATGTGACATTGTCCGAAGAAACTTCTACCTGAAGATAAACATTTGGATTGTCAAAAGAGTAGTCAAGGGCATCAGGATAACCGCTACTGGTGTCACCAATGTTTACACTAAACAAGCCAGACCTAACTGTTGCGGTTGTGGCTGTTGGTAGAGCTGTTGGCCAAAGCCTTGAGCCGGATGAAATAGAAGACGTATCCCAAATAGAAAACTTGAAGTAGTAAGTCGTGCCAGATGTGCTACCCAAGAGGTCCCCTCCAGAGTCAGCCAAGCGTCCTTGGTAACTTATAATTGCTGGCGCCCCTTGAGCATGAGAGACGACAATACCAACTCCCAAATTACCGATAATTAATACGGCAAGTAGTATCGAAAAAACTGGCGATAAGAATTTGCTCTTTTTCAACGTGCTTAACCATAATTTTACCTTAGTTAAGCCATATTTTAACTATTTTTATCCCCATCAAGCGACTGCCAGAGATACAAAGACAAGGATGTGTGCTCTCCTTCGTAAGATTTTGCCAATAAGCGCATTCTTTTCTCGCTTGGGAGTGTTTTTAGTCCAAAAACCTTTTGGAAGCCCTTCCTAATGCCTAAATCTCCAACTGGCAAAATATTTGGTCTGTTCAAAGCAAAAATAAGAAACATATCTGCTGTCCAAGGACCGACTCCCTTAACCCTTACAAGATGCTCTTTGATCTCCTTATCACTCATCTTAGAAAAACTTTTGGAATCCAAAGTACCATCTAGAAACTTTTGAGCCAGATCATTTAGGTAAGACGCCTTTTGCCCAGAGAGTCCAGCGGAGCGTAAATCTTTTGTCGGAATTTCTAGAAAGTTTTTTGGAATCAGCTTCTTGTTGCCAAAAAGTTGTAGAAATCTTTTGTATATAGAGTCCCCTGCTTTGGTAGATATCTGTTGGTAGATAATAGAGCTACAGAGAGACAGAAAATGGTTGTTACTCGGCTTGAGCTTGCGTTTTATCTTCTTGTTATCCAACTTAAGCATTTTAGCGGAGGGTAAGAGATTCGAACTCTTGGTGGGTTGCCCCACACACGCTTTCCAAGCGTGCGCACTAGACCACTATGCGAACCCTCCATCAGGGGCCATATTACACTTTTTCTCTAACCTAAGAAACCTTCTTCATTCCACGGAGAGTCTTGATGCTGTAGTAAAGAGCCACTATAAAGATTAGGGCCAAAATCTGATTGAGAACAAAAAACTTATCTATCCCTCCAAGACGATACTGCCCTACAGCATAACTCTCAAAGACGACTACTCCGGCAAGAGTTATAAGAGAGTTCAAGACAGCGCTTGCAGGAGATGTCGGGCTAGTAAGTCCAGCGGCTACAGAGAGAACAAGTATAGCCATGATGGAGAAGAGTATCGGCTTGCCAATAACAGGACTAAAGAAAGGAAGTGTGGCCGCCATCACAAGAGCTCCAACGATGAAAAGCTTTCTTATTATGTCGCCGTAATAGTGTGTCATGACCTTGATCTTATCAACCTACTAAAGCTCCAAGTGTTACCAGAGTTGAAGACCATAAGGATTATAAGTGCCACAAAGTATATTACATGCTCATCAACTACATATGCATGTGCGTTCGGCTGAGGGAAACCAAGGGGGAGATAATACAGGATCATGAGCACTGCCCCCAACGGTGCAGAGATACTTACAAAGACTCCAAGGATGAGAGACACCCCAAGAAGAGTTAGCCCCCACTGATTTACAAAGTCTACTATCGGTAAGATGTTTGGAGAAGACAGGAGTTCAAAAAAACTATCAAAAGCCTTGGCAGAGCCAAGATAACCCGCAGAAGTCCAGTTAGGATCAAGCACCTTGGTAATCCCCGCCCAGAAGAAGAGCCACCCCATAGTTACCCTAAGAGCTGTTAGTGTAATTTTTTGTGTGTTATTCATGCCCCAATTATACTACAAATTAACCTACAAGAGCTTTGATCCTCTCTTCTGTCGGGGGGTGAGTCATAAACATCTTGTTTAAGGTTTTAACCGATTTTGCTCCAAAGGGGTTTGCAATAAACATATGAGCAGTGGCTCTGTTGGCTGTTTGCATTGGTATTTGGCTTGACTCGATCTTCCTCAAAGCACTTGCCAACCCTTCGGGGAATCTAGTTAGAAGAGCTCCAGAAGAATCTGCCAAAAACTCCCTCTTCCTAGATATGGCCAACTGTATAAGAGTAGCTACTAGTGGAGTAAGTAGTGCAGCAATAACCCCTACCAAGAAGAGCGCTCCTCCCAATCTCCCGTCTCTATCACGATGCCCAAACATGCTTGATCGCAAAAATATGTCAGAGATCAAGACGACACACCCAACCAAAACCACCACCATCGTAGACAACAGGATGTCCCTATTTCCAATATGTGAGAGTTCGTGAGCAATCACCCCCTCCAACTCATTTTTGTTTAATAGATGAAGAAGTCCTGTGGTAACACACACAACTCCATGCTCTTTATCCCTACCAGTAGCGAAGGCATTCGGCATAGAGTCCTCAACAATATAAAGTTTTGGCATCGGTAGACCCGCTGTAATAGCCAAGTTCTCCGTCAAATTCCAAAGTTCAAAATGTTCTTCTCTGGTTACAATCTTGGCTTTATGAAGAGAGAGTACAATTTTGTCCGAATACCAATAAGACACTATGTTCATCGCTATTGATACAAAGACTACAATGTACAAAACTACAGGACTCTCATATAAGTAACTAAAAAACCATCCGACCCCAATAACCACCACCAAAAACAAGGTAACCAAAAGCCAAGTCTTGCGGATGTTCTTATCCGTCTCTGTGTAAAGATTACTTGCCATCTCTTAGAACTTAACTTCTACTGGATCTTTTGCCCCCTTCTCATCTTCAGATAGTTCGAAAAAGTCTTTCTTAGAAAAGTTAAATGGTTTGGCAATCAAGTTCCCAGGGAAGGACTCTAGTCCTGTGTTTAGATCTCTAACATTAGTATTGTAGAAGCGTCTTGATGCTTGGATCTTGTTTTCAGTATCAGACAACTCATTTTGCAGAGCTAAAAAGTTTTGATTAGCCTTAAGATCTGGATACGCCTCTGCAATAGCGAAGAGAGACTTGAGTGCACTAGAGAGACCTAGCTCGTTCTTACTCTTCTCAGCAAGGTTCCCCGCTCCCATAGCCAAACTTCTAGCTTGAGTCACCTTCTCAAAGGCGGTGCTCTCATGAGTAGCGTAACCTTTAACCGTGTTTACAAGATTAGGTATTAGGTCGTAACGACGCTTAAGCTGAACATCAATATCAGCCCATGCTTCGTCTGTCCTATTTCTAAGAACCACAAACCTGTTGTAGGTAAAGATGACCCAAAGCACAAGCGCTATTAAAACTATATATAAGTACATCATACTATTACTTCAATTATACTACGTCTTGCTGCTCTCGACCATCCTCCTTCTTTGGCTCATCAGTTATAGCCACTTCGGTAGTGAGTAGTATCGACACAGCACTTGAGGCATTCTCCAGAGCACTTCTAGTAACCTTAACTGGATCAATAATACCTTCTTTGAACATATCTTCTATCAAGAGATCGTTAAGAGCATCATAGCCAGCATTTGCTCCACCCTTTAATACATCAGAAATTATTACACCAGCATCCTTACCCGCATTGCTGACAATCTGTCTTAGAGGCTCTCTTAGTGCTTCCACTACAGCTAAGTAACCTGCCGAGTACTCAGCTGAGTTTGAGTTATCTGCAGAACTCTTTGCTTCTTTTGAACTCTTGAACTTAGCCTCAAGTTTCTCAGCTACTTTAATTAGTGCACTACCTCCACCAACGACAATCCCCTCAGCTATAGCTGCACGAGTCGCGTTCACTGCATCCTCAATCTTTAGCTTCAGATACTTCATCTCTGTCTCCGTAGCAGCTCCAACTCTAATAACTCCTACCCCACCAGAGAGTTTGGCTATCCTCTCATCCAACTTCTCCTTATCAAACTTGGAGTCACTCTTCTCTCTTTGAGACTTCAACATCTCTATCCTGTCATCAATGCTTTTCTTCTGGCGTTTGTTACCGACAATGACAGTACTATCTTTTGTTGAGACAACATCAGCTCTTCCAAGAACCTTAAGCTCTACATTATCAAAGGACCCCCCTGTTTCGTCAGAGACAATAGTTGCTCCAACAACAGTGGCTATGTCACCAAGCATCTCCTTCTTCTTGTCACCGTACCCAGGAGCCTTAATAGCCAAAACATTAAAGCCTCCTCTAAGCTTATTCAACACAAATGTCGTTAGTGCCTCACCATCTACGTCGTCAGCAATGATGACTAAGTCCTTCTTCCCCGACCCAGCCAACTTCTCAAGCAACGGCAAGACCTCCTTAACCGATGAAATCTTCTTGTCTGTAAGCAAGACACTAACATCCTTATACTTCGCTTCCATCCTTTCAGAGTTTGTCACCATATAGGCAGAGATGTATCCCTTATCTATCTGCAACCCCTCCACCACATCACTCTCAATACCAAAACTAGGAGACTCCTCAACCGTCACCACCCCATCCTTACCAACCTTCTTTATCGTGTCGGCGATAATAGTACCAATATCTTCAGACTCAGCAGATATAGTAGCCACTTGCTTAATCTCCTCATCGGTCTTTATGGGCTTGGCGATCTTTTTTAGTTGAGAGACAGCGTCTTTGGTCGCTTCTTCAATACCTCTTCTTATACCCATTGGGTTCGCCCCCATAACCACTCTGTTAAAGCCCGCCTCTACCAACGCCTTAGTAATAACAATAGAGGTAGTGGTACCGTCACCGGCAACATCATTCGTCTTTTGAGCGACTTCCTTTATTATCTCTGCCCCCATATTGCTAAACTTATTTGGCAGAGTAATACTCTTAGCTATAGTTACTCCATCATTCGTAATCTGCGGAGAGCCGTATCCCTTGTCTATAGCAACGTTTCTCCCCTTAGGTCCTAGAGTTATACGAACCGCATCAGCCACTATATCCAAACCTTCTTTGAGCCCCAAGAGTGCTTTATCCTTCCAAAGAAATTGTTTAGCCATGATCCTTGATGATTAGTTCCTAATAACTGCCAAAATATTCTCTTCCTTTACCAAATACAAATTCTCTCCATTAACCTTAATCTCATCGTAACTGTACTTACTAAATATGACAGTGTCCCCAACCTTAACCTTCTTGCCCTCTCCTACTGCTATCACCTTACCTTTATCTGACTTTTCTTTAGAAACGCTCTCGGGCATTACTATTTTGATCCTGCCTATTGTCCTGTCTTCCTCCTCTCTCTCTGGGCGAAGAAGAACTCTCTCTCCAATAGGAGTAACCTTAAACTTTTGATTTGGCTTCTTCATGGTTTGACGATTTTATACCTTATATCCAGTTGTAGTCAATATATAGATTGTGTTATGATGGTCCACCGTAGAACATGCAGACACTACTCCCCTATATTCAAGCCATTCTCTCCGTGTTATTAGTGGTTGGTATCCTGCTTCAGAGATCTGAGGCCGGTCTTGGTAGTGCCTTTGGAGGAGATGGGGGTAACACACGTTATACACGTAGAGGTTTTGAGAAATTTCTATTCAACGCTACAATAGTTATTGCCATTCTTTTTGCTGTTTCGGCATTGATTTCTCTCTTCTTTCGCTCTTAATTTAGTCTATGGACAAAACATCGCTTCGGACGCTACTCAATAAGCGTTTCCATTTGCCAAAGGATCGCGCTATCTATAGAGCCATAAACCGCTTCACCTCTGCAGAGAAGGTTGTTTTCTTTTTCTTTACAGCAATCTTTTGTCTTACGAGCATAGTTATGCTCCTCAAGGTTAACAATCTATTCTTGGTTAAAGTCCCTATTAGAGGGGGTAGCGTCACCGAAGGTATAGTGGGTAACCCTAGATTTATAAACCCTATTTTGGCTATATCTGAAGCCGACAAAAGCTTGGTGTCTCTTGTTTACTCTGGTCTATTTAGAATAAATAGCAACGGAGAGATGGAGAACGATTTGGCAGAAAGCTTAGACGTAAGCGACGATGGTCTCACTTACACTATAAAGGTAAGTCCAGAAGCTGTCTTCCACGACGGCACTCCTGTGACCTCTGAAGATGTCATCTTTACAATACAAAAAATCCTAGACCCAGACATCAAGAGCCCGCTGTTTGCCGACTTTGCTGGAGTAAGTCTGGGCAAAATAGATGAGCACTCTCTCACAATCTCTCTAAGAAGACCATACCCAGCGTTTGCCCAAAGCCTTACTGTGGGCATTCTCCCCAAACACATCTGGTCTTCGGTAACCAATGATGAGTTCTCCTTTAGCCAATGGAACGTTTTACCGCTTGGCTCTGGCCCATACAAGGTAAACCAAGTCACCAGAGACTCTGGTGGAATACCAAATTACTACGAACTTACTCCCTTTGAAGATGTGTTGGGCAAGAAGCCTTTTATAGCCAAACTTATCTTCAAATTTTATCAATCAGAAAATGACTTACTAGAAGCCTACGATGGTGGCGAGATAGAAAGCTTTGGAGGAATATCCCCAAAAGAAGCTAGTACTTTGAAAAAGCTCAAGGCCGAAGTTGTATCTGCACCACTACCGAGAGTCTTTGCTGTTTTCTTCAACCAAAACTCAAACAGCGCCCTTCTGGACAAAGCTGTTAGACAAGCTCTAGACCTCACCGCTCCAAAAGAAGAGATTGTGCTAGAAGTTCTAGACGGATTTGGTGAGGTTATAGATGGACCCCTACCAGCAGGCTTCCCCACCGGAGAGAGGTCCGAGGACTACAGCAAGCCTTTGGAGGAGAGGTTTGAGATTGCATCAAGTACCCTAGCTGACGCTGGTTGGACCCACAACACAGACACCAGCATACTTGAAAAGAAATCAAAAACTGATACTATCAAGCTCTCGTTCACCATCTCTACGAGTGACAACCCAGACCTCAAGAAGACAGCTGAGATGCTTAAGTCTTCCTGGCAGAGACTCGGAGCTGAGGTAAACATCTCTATCTATGAAGCCGGAGATCTCAATCAAAGTGTTATCCGGCCTAGACGATACGATGCGTTGCTCTTTGGTGAGGTTGTAGGCAGAGAGGGAGACTTGTTCCCCTTCTGGCACTCGAGTGAGAGGAATGACCCAGGGTTAAACATTGCTCTCTATGTAAACAACCAAGTGGATAAAATGCTTGAGAGTATACGAGAGGAAGCAGATGTGGAAAAACGTGAGGACTTGTACAAATCTTTTGACGAAACGGTAAGGAGTGACATACCAGCCATCTTTATCTACTCGCCAAATTATATTTACATAAAACCATCTAAGGCCAAGGGAGTTAGTCTAGAGAGCTTAATAGGTCCTCAAGACCGCTTCCTCAGTATCAGAGATTGGTATATAGAGATGAATTCTGTTTGGAATATATTCGAAAGAACTTACTAACAACCCATAATGAACAATTCAAATTTCAAGAGAGGGCTTAGACACAAGACGATAAGAAGGAAGGGTGACCGTCCAATACCAGAGAAGAAAGCCCCAGACATTATCCCACCTATAGAGGCTGGAGTTATTCGTATTATCCCTCTTGGAGGAGTGGAGGAGGTTGGGCGCAACATGACTGCTATAGAGTTTGGAGACGACATCATCGTAGTGGATTGTGGTATCCAGTTTACCGATGCGGACACCCCAGGAGTAGACTACATCCTGCCTAATACTAAGTATCTTGAGGACAGAAAGAGCAAGGTAAGAGCTATGGTGATCACCCACGGTCACTTGGACCACATAGGCGGGATACCCTACATCATGGACAGGATCGGTAACCCTCCTCTTTATACACGAGAATTCGGAGCACTTCTTATAAAGAAGCGACAAGAGGAGTTCCCCCATCTTCCTGCATTGGACATCAGGATTGTAGATGCTTCAGACAAGTCTATACCTATCACTCCCAACCTTAAGGTTCGCTTCTTCGGCCTGACACACTCTATCCCAGACTCAACAGGAGTTATCATCGAGACCCCATACGGTGACATTGTAAACACCGGCGACGTAAGGATAGAAAACGAGAACGGCGTGCCAGTAGACAAAGAGGTTGAGCAATACAAAATGTTTAAGGATAGAAATGTCCTCCTCTTCACCATGGACTCAACAGGTATAGAAAAGCCGGGCTTCTCCCCCTCCGAAGTCTCAATACTCAAAAACATTGATGAGATCGTCAAGAACGTACCAGGTCGCATTATCATAGCCACCTTTGCCTCACAAGTGGAGCGTATTATTGAGTTCTTCCAGATGGCTAAGAGATACGGTAAGAAGGTGGTCATTGAAGGCAGGAGTATGAAGAACAACGTGGATATCATCAAACACCTTAACCTAGTTGAGGTAGACCACGTTATACCTGTAGAAGATATTGAGAAGTATCCGCCAAACAAAGTGATGATGATAGCCACTGGCGCACAAGGCGAAGAGTTTGCCGCACTTATGAGGATGTCAAACAAGACTCACAAGTTTGTAAAGCTCCAGAAGAACGACACCATCATCCTCTCCTCTTCTGTCATCCCTGGTAACGAACGTGCTGTAGCGAAGCTCAAAGACAACCTCTTTAGGAACGACTCAAGGATCATCACTTACCTAGACTCCGATGTGCACACCTCAGGACACGCCAAGCGTGGTGAGATGGAGTGGGTCCATAAACAAATGCCATACAAGTTCTTTATGCCTGTCCACGGCCATCACTTTATGCTCAAGATGCACGCTGAGTTCGCCAAGACTCTTGGTACTCCAGCTGAGAACATTGTCGTCCCAGACAACGGCTCTCTTATAGAGATACGCGATGAGGGCAAAACCTTAGCAAAGCGCACCGAGAAGGCTCCATCAGAGGACATGGTGGTAGAAGGCTTCTCTGTTGGAGATGTGTCCGAAGTGCTTATACGAGACAGAAAGATGCTTGCTGAGGAAGGCTTCGTGGTTGTAGTCGCCATGGTTATAACCAAGACCGGTAAACTAAGAAAGTCTCCAGACATTATCTCAAGAGGCTTCATCTACCTTAGGGACAATCAAGACCTCCTCTCCGAGACTCGTCACATCATCAAGCGCGCGATAGAGAGTACAACCGTTGGTATGAACCCAATCAACTTCGACTACGCCAAGAACGCAGTCTCCGACGACGTCGCTCGCTTCCTCTTCCAAAAGACGATGAAGAAGCCAGTCATCATCCCTGTAATCCTCGGAGTCTAACAAAAAAGCCTCTTAACAAGAGGCTTTTTTGTTATAATAAACTAAATGAACGTCTTTAGATCTTTACCGATTTTTCTAACAAACTTTTTATTTTCCCTACATTACGCTACCACCTTATATATCAACTCTTCTTTCTTAAGTATCTACTTCTCCCCTCTTTGGGTTAGTATTTTGTTCGTCTTGGGTGCTTTGGGAAATATTTATATTTTCTTAAACGCTTCTCGCATACTTGAAGTGCTTGAGAGTAAGGGGTTTCTAACTCTCTTTCTTGTCTCTTCCTTCGGGTCTATACTCGGCCTAGCCTTTACTGAGAGTGCTCTTACAGCGGGAGTTCTCTTTTTTATATACACAAGCACATCGCTTATGGTCTATTACTCGTTGGACCTTATGCTTGAGGAGTTCTCCGTAGACAGAAAGACGGGAGAGATAAGAGGTCTTTATCTAACCATCACCAACCTTGCCATCTTGGGAGGCCCCTTCTTGGTGGCCCTCATTGGGTCTGGTAACCAATTCTCTAACATTTATATATCAGCAGCACTGCTTCTCCTACCAATATTTCTTTTGCTTACAGTATCCCTCAAGGTAAGTTCCGAAAACGAGCCATACCTCCATATACCACCCTCCTTCTCTCTATGGAAGGAGCTCAGTGATGTAAGGAGAGTTACCTTGACGAGATTGTCTTTAGAGTTCTTCTTCGCAGTGATGGTTATCTTTACCCCCGTATACTTAAACTCAACTCTGGGTTTCAATTGGCATGAGATCGGTATCATGTTCACTATTATGCTTTTGCCATTTATCCTCTTCCAACTACCTGCTGGCGAGCTAGCTGATAGAAGATGGGGAGAGAAGGAGCTAATGACGTTTGGTCTCTTGTTTATAGCTCTGTCTTCCGTGATCATGCCATTGTTGGGGAAGAGCTTTGCTTTGTGGTCACTTGCACTCTTCTTATCAAGAGTTGGGGCAAGCCTTCTTGAGGTTATGACAGACAGCTACTTCTTTAAGAAAGTTGGGGTACACAACACAGGTCTTATATCCATTTTCCGTCTGATGCGCCCATTAGGCCTTATACTAGGAGCCTTGGTGGTGGGAGTGTCCATAGCCTTACTGCCTCACAAAACTATATTTTATATCTTAGCTATCTCAGCTTTTTTGGGTTTGACCCAAGCTCACAAACTAATAGATACCAAATAAAGTCCAAAAATTATTTATACTCTGCGATATTAGCAGCCTTTATCTCCACTCTATCAGCCCTTCGCAACTTAATACCCTTAGGTATCAGCCTCTCGTGTGGCGAGTTGTCTAGTGCATCAACAAGCTCAAACAAGTTCTCCTTACTAGAGAGCCAGTCAAACTTAGTCTTGGACAAATCAAAAGGTTGGGAATATTCTCTCAAAGTCTTACTCCCATCGTTTAAGAAGTATTCGTTGAAGTAGCTCATCGCAAGCTCTCTTGGTGACTCATACACCGGCTCTCTATATCTTAGTACAGCATGGTTCGTCTTAGATATCGCCCCCCAATATTTACCTTTCTTAAAGATGGCCACGACATGATCTTCATCTCCCTTAGCAGTGCGTAAGTCCATAAGTAGGGGCTTGTATCCCAAGACAGATAGAGCCGCTGCGGCCACCAAAGCCCCCTCAAAGCAGTGAGCCCTCTTCGCTCTCAAGGTTTCCTCCACCGAACGGTACGTCTCTCCCCCTCTCTCAAAGTTGAAGGGGAGCTTGTTTAGGAAGTCTTGTATCTTTGCTGGTGTATTAAGACTTTTTAACTTTTTATATACAAAAGAATTTCTGTTAAACATTTACCGAACAAAGGTTATAGAGCTGGCTATATCTTGGATATTAGCTCTGTCGGCCCAAAAGACAAAATATTTATATGTATTAGGACCAATTATTTTTGGAGTTGGGTACTCTACGATAAGTACAGCTTGCCCCTTAAGAGACGGACTTTGATCAAGAGATGGCATTATGAGTCTTGCCTCCTCTCCGTCAATAACCAAATTTTGCACAACCGGTGCCTCTCCATAAAGCTTGTCCTTGCTGTTTATTGCATCATTGGCCATCTTATCTATAGAATCCGTTGGAGCCCCACCACCAGATATACTGAAGAAGCCTGACTCCCCCTCATACCTATCATAAGACTGCCCACCAACAGGTCGCCACTCCGGCGGATAGCGTAAGTTCACCCCATAGGCATAATTGGTGTATCGAGCTACCACAGGCACCGCCTCAGAGCGTCTGTTCAAATTGACGCTTCTAGCATAAGAGATAACCACCGAGAAAAGGAGGATAATACCAAGTAATACTATCCATATTTTGGTGTCGGAAACAGAGTTGTCCTTGTGGGAATCTGACATTAACCTGAAGTATACACTAGTGGATTTCGGTTACCAACTCAGGCTGTGTACCGACAAACTCTACAGTAAAGCTGAGTCTACCCAAGACTTGCCCCTCCTCGGTAAGCACATTTACCCTCCACTTACCTGGGACCGCATTAACCACGGAGTATGTCCTGTAACCCCCATCTCTCCCACCAGCAATAGGGAGTAATATCTTCGTCACACTCACCCACTCCGAACTAAGCGGGTCATAGTATTGCCACTCATGCACAACCCTGATGTTGAATCTTGATGGACTAAATATGGCTGTGTAGGCAAAGACAGGTTGATCTGGCAAGATGTTAACCCTTGGAGAGAGGTTGAAGTAGTCCATCCAACTACCTCTCTCCTTTCTTAATACGTACTCTCCTGTTGGCTCCTTATCTACCGACTGGTACACCCCAGCCTCCTTGAGCGACAGAGGTATCGGAGGAATGATGTTGGTAAAGTAGAGTAAGTTTGTGACTACAAAGATACCCAAAACACTCTTCCTCAAAGCACTCAAAGAGTGTACGAAGCGGTCCTTGCTTACCCACTCGAGGATAGAGAGGAAGATCCTGATAGCCACCAGAGACACTACTCCAGAGATGACGAAGATAGCTGGCCCGATAAACCCAACCACCACAGGCACAAAGAAGATAGAGAAGAGCAGAAGTGCCAAGAAGAAGAAGGATACTTGATAGGTCAACCTCTGATACTGACGCTTCATCCTCTCGTTGGCTATGAAGGTTACTGCCAAGATAAGTAAGAAGGGCCAACTAACCAAGAGAGAAGCGCTTCTAAAGTAGAGGATCAAAAAGGCTGACAAGAGGGCACCGAAGCTAAACTGCAATAGGTTAAGTAGCCAGAAGTTAACGTCAGAGTCCTTGTCCGAAGTCTTCCAACCATCCTTGTTTAAGAGGAGTATCACTACCGCTACGATAGTCAGATAGATTACAACCAACAAATTTTCTAGTAGGGAGTCTGCCCGCCTAAGAGTAAATATGTCAAAAATAAATCCACCGACAAGAGCTACGGAAGAAACGTGGTTCTCGTAATTTTTATAAAATAAGCCAAGTTTCTGTATCACCATATTTAGTTTTCTTCTGTTGTTGTAGCGGTGGTGGTGGCCATAGTATCTGTTGTAGTAGAGACAACTTCTTCTATCTCTGCGGGTATCTCTATAAGCTCAACTTGCTCAAAGGATTGGTTCTGGGGTGGTGTAGACTGCTTATATATAAGCACACCAGTAAGTACGAGAACTACTAGGGTTATGGTGGCTACTAGGCTTTTCATAAAGCCAATATACTCCTCAACTTCTAGCAAGGCAAGTCAAGAGACTAAGCCAGAGAAGTGCCTCCGTCAAAGTGCTCTTCGTCTACCTCGGCCTCCGCTTTGGTCTTGTGGATCACACCATCTCTGTGATTTGGAGGAGAGTATAGAGTGTAGAGCTTCATAGGGCGATCAGCTGAGGTGTTTATGATGTTGTGCTTAGTACCTGCCGGCACAACAACAGCCGTGCCATCTTCGAGCTCCCTCTCCTCACCATCAAGAACACTCTTCCCCACCCCAGCCTCAACACGAATAAACTGATCCAACTCATGTACCTCCTCCCCAATATCTTCCATCGGCCTCAAACTCATAAGGACCAATTGCAAGTTCTTAGAAGTATATAGGACCTTCCTGAAGTAATCGTTTTCTATAGAATCTTTCTCTATGTTTGTGACAAATCCTTTCATACTCTTAATTATACTCCTATCTAAACCTTGCGTGAGTTATCTGGTACAGGCTGAAGATGACTCCCGAGTTCACCAAGAGTGCACCGAAGATAAGTGCCCAATCCTTGTAGTAGATACCCTTCACAAAGAGTACACACTGAACGACAAAGACAGCAGTAGGTAAGACAACAGACACATGCGAAGCGCTCTTGCTCTGGTGCACTATGTAACCTTGGTGATAGTAACCAAGCGCCACCACAATCCACCCAAGAGCCAAGATGATACTCCAGATATTTTGCGCATTCCAAAAGTTCTCCATACCCACAAGTTGCCCATAAACCAGAAGTGTTGTTACAAGGACAAAAGTCAGGCTAAAGAATATCTCTAAGAAAAGCTTCTTCATAAGTTAATTATATCCCACTCGACAAGGAGTCTCCTTGTAGACTAGAGCGAGTGGTGTACCCCTTCTCAAAATTAAGAACGTTTTTGCCTACCGCATAACGAAGTGATGGAGCCCAATCACGCAACAACAAGACATTACTGTCGCGACCCTCTTGTGCCCGAACAGGTAGGGTCTCCCCTGCTTCTAACTTGCTTACTATTTCTATAAAGTGCTTGCGAGCCTCTCTGGTTAGAGTGCCGAAAGATTCTTGGGGTGGCTTGGACAGATCTAGAGTAAGCTGTTTTAAGATATCACCACCATCAACCTTGCTATGTATGTGATGTATCGTCGCACCCACCCGCCTATAATCCTCTCTCAAGACAGCGTGTTGGTTCGCCAGAGCACCACGATACTCTGGCGAATGTCCAAGATGTAAGTTAATAGCAACCCCAGCTGTTGCTATGATACGGTCTTCCAAAATAGCACTCCCCCACACTGCCAGGACATCAGGAGAGACGCGCTGTAGCGCTTCGTGCACGGGGTCACTGTTGACTGAGTCAGTCCATAAGACAGGTGGCAGATAGTCTTCCTCACTTCCATCCTTAGGGGTATGGAAGTATCTAAGAGCCTTCTTTATCTCAGGGTTAAGACGTAGCAGTATCGCATACCAAGCCTCTAAAAAAATATTTGGGAAGCCAGCTTTCTTACAAAAAAGAATAACCCGTTTAATAAATGAGAGCTGTTTTGGCTTCTGTACTATAACTAATTTGACACCACTATTCGTCCTTCTGTGTACCGTGTTGACGAACTCTCTATGTGCGTCCCCAGGTATCGTGATTATTACAATGCTCATTTAGCCTTATTAATGATAACCCATTTATCTAATTTACCAAGGACCGACCTTCGT
>CAZSOL010000003.1:15370-37139 GCA_964608585.1 uncultured Candidatus Saccharibacteria bacterium
TTTTTAAGCTAATCTGTTCGAGTATTGCCGATTCGTCTAATGGTAGGACGACCGCCTCTGGAGCGGTTAATTGGGGTTCGAGTCCCTGATCGGCAGCAGTTGATTTTTGTTGAGCTTGCTGTAAAGTCTCTCTCAGAAAGAGCCCCTCACACACCATCCGGAGAGCAATATGTTTGTACCACCATCTAGTCTGCTTGAGCCTATACGGGAGATGAGAAATCTGGGTTCAGACATCCAGTCTCTCCAAAAGAGGAGCGACATAACCTCTCGGCTCAGAGAAGACCAGCGTAACGACATACGTCGCTATGGAAGCAACCTCCTCAAGGAGAAGTCTGATCTCAAAAAGAGGTTAAGGGAGATAGAAGAGACTCTAGTTATACTCGAGAGGCTCGGCTTTAGTAGTGAGTAGGAGCAAGCCCAAGCGCCCACATTTGTGGGCGCTTTTTGATTAATTAACTATAAGCGTACCAACCATCCCCATCTGACGATGTGTGCCAACAGAGCAGTAGTACTCAAAGGTCCCCGCCTTGTCTGCCACGAAGGTAATGGTCTCACTCTCACCAGCCTTGAGTTGCTTGGTCCTAGCTCCAGCAAACTCGTCTATTACAAGATCATGTAAGCCCTCCTTGTTTACAAAGGTTATCCTAACAGTATCCCCTACCTTAACCTCCATAGTCTTAGGAGCGAAGGCGAAGGGTGTACCCTCAACGGTAAAGTCTCTAACGTTCTCAGTGTTAGCCTCTTCCGAAGTGCCACCGGCTACATCGCTTACTGGAGACACAGCTCCACCAACAGAGTCTAGAAGCTCTGCACCCTTGTAGCTGTTCCTCATAATGGCCCAACCTCCGACTACCACCACTGCCACCGCAATAAGCGCTAAAATTTTGTTCATAACAATTTATTTAACTATATACTGAAATTATAACCTAGACTCTAAGGTACCTCCTAACAGCCAAGAGTGAGGATACAGCCCCAACCAGTATCCCCGAGCCCACAAGGACAAGGAAGATCTCTGGGAAGTTCCTCACATAATAGTGGAAGAGATTAAGCCCAATGAAGAAGTTCTCGGTAGCGCCTCCTATCCAGTAAGTTACAGGGATAAAGAGTATAAGAGCTGTAATAGCACCCACAAGCCCATAAATAATCCCCACCACCACAAAGGGTCCTTGTATGTATGTATTAGAAGCCCCTACCAAACGCATCACGCTTATCTCCTCACGAGCTATGTAGATGGTAAGGCGTATGGTGTTGAAGGCAATAAGTATAGAGAGGAGGATGAAGGCGATAGACACTGCGAAGCCAAGTTTGTCCGCCCCTCTTATGATGCCTGTAAGCTTGTCTATGGCTACCTTGTTCTGGTAGTAGTTCACATGGTCTATGATAGTCACCCCAGCAGACGAGAGCACACTACTACTCTCCAAGAACTCAGCGATACTCTGATACTGCGAAGGATCCTTAGCCTTGATATCAAGTGCTGCTCCAAGGGGATTCTCGTTCAACTCATTTAGAGCCGTCAGGATAGACTGATCGTTGGCATGCCTTATCTTGAAGGACTCTAGAGCCTCCTCACGAGTGGTGTAGGTTACAAGCGAGACCTCAGAGAGACTCTCAAGAGAGCGCTTGATGTCCAAGATGTCGTCCTCTCCAGCTGTAGGGATAAAGGTTACAGATATGTCCACCTTGTCTCGGAGTGCATCTAAAGAATTGTTTAAGACTGCTCCACCAAGAAGGATAAAGCCTATAACAGAGAGAGTTACCATCATCATAAAGACAGACGCTAGAGAGACCGTACTGTTCCTCCAGAAGTTCATGAAGCCTGTCTTTGTAATCCTTTTAAAGTTTATCCAAAACATTTTGTTTGTATTATTCTACTCCTTTTTATGCAAAGTACTTACCCTGCTTGTCATCGCGAGTTATCTTGCCCTTATCCATCACCACAACCCTCTTGCCCAACATATCAATGATGCCCTTGTTGTGCGTGGTGAGTATCACCGTAGTGCCAAAGTCGTTGATCTTCTTAAGTATCTGGACAATGTCATAAGTGTTGACTGGATCTAGGTTACCCGTTGGCTCGTCGGCGATGAGTACGTCGGGCTGGTTGACCAAAGCTCTGGCGATAGCCACTCTCTGCTTCTCCCCGCCCGAGAGCTCGTGGGGGAAGTTCCAAATCTTTTTTGAGAGGTCTACCAAGTCAAGCACATGAGGCACGTCTTGCTCTATCTCCTCGTCTGTCTTACCAGAGGCCTCCATGGTGAAGGCGATGTTCTCATACACGGTCTTGCCAGAGATAAGACGGAAGTCTTGGAAGATCATACCGATCTTCCTTCTTAGCTTGTTTATCTCATCTACACCCAAGCGATGCACATCTGAGGACTCGTAGAAGACCTTACCCTCGCTTGGGTGCTCCTCAGCCAAGAGCATCTTAAGAAGAGTGGTCTTCCCTGCACCTGAGTGGCCTACGATGGATACAAACTCCTTCGGCTCTATAGCTAGAGTTATGTCTTGCAAAGCCACCGAAGTATCCGGGTAGATCTTTGTCACTCGGTCATAGAAAATCATATACAGGATATTTTAACACATCTACAAACCTCTTTCAGCTTCGATGAACTCATCAAGCTCACCATTTAGTACCTTGTCTACGTCACGCACCTCTACATCTGTCCTGTGATCCTTCACCATCTTATATGGATGCAAGACATAAGAGCGGATTTGGTTGCCCCACTCTATGCTGGTTGTTTTTGATACATACATCCCCTTCTCCTTCGCCTTCCTCTCTTCGTCTTGAAGTTTGTATAGCTTGGCCTCAAGCATTGCTAACGCCTTCTCCTTGTTCTGTGCCTGACTTCTCTCGCTCTCTACGTGTACAGCAAGGTTCGTCGGTATATGCACCACACGCACAGCAGTCTCACGCTTGTTCACATTCTGCCCACCCGGGCCAGAGGACTTAGAGTACTCAAGGCGGATATCCTCTGGCGGGATACTAACCTCACCTACCTTCTCAAACTTAGGTATCACCTCAACCATGGAGAATGATGTATGGCGAAGCTTCTTCGCATTAAATGGAGAGATACGCACAAGCCTATGTACTCCTGACTCGTTCTTGAGGGTGCCGTACACATTCTTACCACTTATTTCTAGTGTGATGTTCCGGTACCCACCATGGTCGTTCTCGTTTTTGTGCATCACCGAAGCACTCCAGCCTTTGTTGTTGAAGTATTTCAGATACATCTGGAGCAAGATGTTTGAGAAGTCCTCAGCATCGTCTCCCCCCGCACCAGAAAAGATAGTCATCACCGCACTGCCCTTGTCGTACTTACCTACTCCTTCTAGCTCATCCTTTAGACTTTGAAGTTCTCTCACTGCCCCTTGAGCAGTGTCTTTATCGTTCCAAAAGTCAGCACCTGCCATACGTGCCTCTATCGCATCTATTTTCTTCTGTATTTCTTCCTTACTTGCCATGAGCCAAAGGTGAGAATTGAACTCACGACCTACGGTTTACGATACCGTTGCTCTACCAACTGAGCTACTTTGGCACCAACCCATTCTAACAAAGTGAGCCAAGACGCGGGATCGAACCGCGGACCTCATCCTTACCATGGATGTGCTCTACCAACTGAGCTATCTTGGCGTGGAAACAGGCCATATAGTATTACAAATCTGCCCTTTTTTAAAGAGCTACTCTAATGCAGGAGGATTCAGCAGACACATCCTAAGCTCTGCTGTCTCACTCCATCCGCACTCACCACTTGCCTGTCTCTCGCACCTAGCTGTCCTGTAGCACGCATACTCTGCTCTGAACTCACAAGTAGAGACAACGTCAGGACTGTCTGAGCAAATCTGGCTAGAGCACCCACCAACGTAGCACCCACCTAAAGTATGTGCTGGAACTCTTTTGGCAACAGCGAAAGTAAATCTGTAATCTTCTGGCAGGCTTGTAGCCTCAAGCAAACTAACCTCCTCTGCTTCGGTGGTAATGGGTTGACCGAGCTCTATAACCATCTCTGACTTACCCAAACCAGAGACAATCTCTGTCCTAACCTTAAGTGTGCCGGCCCATATGCACTGTACATCCTTATGACACCTACTATCTTCTACAACTTCTATAGGTTTTATAGAAATATTTCTAAAGACTCCCTTCTCACCAAGCTTTAAGGTAACACTACCCTCCTCTGGCTCCTTGTTAGGAAAGACGTCTTCAACAACAGGCACAGGAGATATAGCGCTCTGGCTCTCTGAGTAATACTCTACAAACCAAGCCACCCCAGCAAAAGCGGTGAAGCATACTACTAGGATTATGAGAGAGGATAAGCCTTTCCACATATTTGTTGCGGGTGCCCGATTTGCACGGACGCCTACAGGTTATGAGCCTGTCGAGGTACTGCTCCTCCAACCCGCTAAGAAGTGCATTATAGCTTAAGATACTGACAAAATCAATAGAAAATAGTATAGTACAGGCCACGCATTTGTCGGCGTAGCTCAGATGGTTAGAGCGCGGGACTCATAAGCCCGAGGTCGGAGGTTCGATCCCTCCCGCCGACACATTGCGGTCGTAGCTCAACTGGTTAGAGCACTCGCCTGTCACGCGAGAGGTTGCCGGTTCAAGTCCGGTCGACCGCGCAAAGTTAATATGAGTAAAACTAAAATAATATTTTCCACCCTCGCAATTGCGTTTGGAATATTTATGGTTGTGTTTGGTGAGAGAGACGACAGCCCTGGTGCACAGATGCTCGGGCTCATCTTCTTCGTTAGCGGTATCGTAAGTTTGGTGAGAAGCTGGAGAAAGTCTAAACCATCTCAAACTCTCTGAAGACTGCTTCGTATAGAGAAATAATCCTTTTAGCGTCACGTTCGTTAAGTAGATAGCTAGACCCATCGTGCACAATATCGTTCCTTGTCTTATGAGCCTCCCAAGCGAAGTCTAGAGTAGTCATATCGGCCCTCTCCACACTCTTTAGCATCTCGCCTATTGAGTCCCCGTGATACCCCTGAGCGCGTAACATCTCCTCAAGTATTAGATCGGCCTCTATAATAGCTAAGCGCCAGTCTCCTTGGCTCGTAGAATTTATATGCTTCTGCACTTGCTCCCATCTCTCGTTCTTAGCCTCGGTCTTTTGCCCATCTATAGACTCAAGTGGAATCTTGGCTCCATAAACTTCCTTCTCAGCCTTGTTTAGCTTAACTAGTGCATTGTAATTCTTAAATATCCCATATATAGCCCCAATAGAGACAAGGGCGGAAAGGACTACTAATGCAGGATAGATGTACTGCATAAACCAGCGGAGTATCGCTCTGGCTATCTCACCATACGTGCCATATCTAGATAGAAGATAGTAATCTAGTATAGTTGACCAGATCACCCAGATAAAGAGCACCACGAGCAAGATAAACCCGAAGTGAGCTACTGGATCTACCTTTACTGCAACCTTTTTGTCTGCCATATAGATAGCTTATCAGCTTTTCAGCTTCCTAGCTTCTCAAAGTGATGGGCGATCTCAAACATTACTTCTTCGTTACCAGGATCGGCTGTAAGAAGAACTCCTACAGGAAGACCCTCTACTTCCCCGCTTGGAATAGAGATAGACGGACAGCCTGTGATGTTTGCTGGCACAGTGAAGATGTCCTCAAGATACATAGAGAGTGGGTCAGACTTCTCACCAAACTTAAAGGCTGGTGTGGGAGTGGTCGGAGTAAGTATTGCATCCACTTCTTTAAACGTTTGCCTCATCTCATTTGTGATAGCTTGCCTCATACTCTGTGCTTGCCCATAGTATGCATCGTAATAACCAGATGAGAGCACGTATGTACCCAAGATAACTCGCCTTCTAACCTCACGACCGAAGCCGAGAGCTCTGGTCTTGAAGTAATCATCTATAGAGTTACCTCCATCCACATGGAGACCGTACTTCACCCCGTCAAAACGAGCTAAGTTTGAGGAGACCTCGGCGGGCATAAGGATGTAGTAGACAGCAAGCGAGTACTTGAGATGTGGAAGTTCAATATCTCTCACTTCATACCCAAGAGATTTGAACTTATCTACAGATCTTTCAAAGTTTTCCAAAACATCTTTGCTCAAATAACTTTCAAAGAAGCTCCTCGGAACACCTATCACCTTGCTACCCTTTTTTACCTCATAAGTATTGTCATCTATTGTTGTGCTGTCCAAGTCATCCTTACCAACCACTGCCTTGTACAAAAGCTCTGCATCCTCAACTGTTTTAGCAAAGGGACCTATCTGGTCTAGAGAGCTCGCCATAGCTATTAGCCCAGAGCGTGAGACTCTGCCATATGTCGGCTTCATCCCCACTATGCCGGTAAGAGCTGCAGGTTGCCTTATGGACCCACCAGTATCTGAGCCGAAAGAGGCCAGAACCATACCAGAGGACACGGCTGCTGCTGAGCCACCAGAAGAGCCTCCAGGGACTCTGGTGAGGTCTATAGGGTTCTTTGTTGGACCATAGGCCGAGTTCTCAGTGGAACTACCCATTGCAAACTCGTCACAGTTAGTCCGACCAATAATCACTGCCCCAGCCTCCTTAAGCTTCTTTACCAGAGTGGAATCGTATGTGGCTACATAGTTCTCTAATATCTTAGATCCTGCACTGGCCTTATGATCCTTAAAGAGGATGTTGTCCTTGATAGCTATGGGTATCCCACCAAGAGGCAAATTTATATCCGCCTTGTCTGCCTGCTCAAGTGCATCATCAAACACTTCTAAGAAGGCGTTTATCTCACCATCCTTCTCTTTTATTGCATCGAGACACGCTTGTGTAAGCTCACGAGGGGAGAAGTCCCCTCTCTTCAAAGCTTCTCTAGCCGAGACAATTGTTAGTTTAGTAATGTCTACCATTAGAGTATCTTCTTAACCTTGATGTAACCCTTATCCTTACTTGGTGCTTCGCGAAGTATGGCCTCTGTATAGAGCCCCGACTCGTGTGGGTTAGCGTCCTCTCGGAAGATGTTCTTTATGGGCAAATCTGTCCCTGAGGAAGCGCCGACATTAGCCTGCTTTATCTCCCCCACATACTTGAGTATGGAGTCAAACTCATGCGAAAGACTTTCTGCCTCTGTGTCAGATATCTCTATCCTAGCTAGTTTGGCCAACTTTAGTACCTGCTCTCTATCCATAAGCCTATCCTAGCATATCCAAGAACTCCTCCTCGCTTAAGACTCTTACCCCAAGTTTTTGTGCTTGGTCGAGCTTCTCCCCTGCGTTCTCTCCCGCTAATACGAAATCGGTCTTCTTGGACACGGAGCTGGAGGTCTTACCTCCTTGACTTCGTATCTTGGCAGAGGCTTCGTCCCGAGAGAGAGTTGGCAAGGTACCAGTAAGTACAAAAGTTTTACCAACAAGCTTCCCGCCAACCTCAACTCTTATTCTCTCAATACTTACTTCCTTAAGCAGGTGATCAAAGATCTTTTTGTTCTCCTTATCTTTGAACCACTCCACCACCGCACTTGCTACTATAGGACCTACTCCTTCTATCTTTGTCAGTTCGCCAACACTTGCCTTAGCAAACTTCTCCGCACTTTTGAAATGCTTTGCAAGATCTCTGGCTGTCTCCTCTCCTACTTGTGGGATAGAGAGAGAGGCCACAAACCTCTCCAGAGTAACCTTACGAGCCTTATCTATAGACTCTATCAATTTGTTTATAGATATATCAGCCCATCTTGGCAAGCCCTCAAGGTCACCTCTCTTTATCCTAAAGATATCGTCAAAGGTAGAGATGACACCAACCTCAAGCAACTGATCCACAGTCTTCTGGCCAAAACCAGCAATATCAAAGCAGTGCTTGCTGGTGAAGTGGGAGAGTTTCCTCCTCTGTTGGGCAAAAGAGTTCTTGGCGACACATCTATATGCTACCTGTCCTGGGATCTTCTCTATGCGCCCATCTCCGCCACAAAGTGGGAAGTGGGTTGGAAACTTAAATGGCTTAGCATTCTTTGGTCTAAGTTCCGCCACAACCCTCACCACGTCTGGTATCACATCTCCTGCCTTCTGTATCACCACGGTGTCACCCTCTCTCACATCCAAGCGCCTTATCTCATCCTCATTATGAAGCGTGGCCCTTGAGACAGTGGACCCAGCCACTCTTACTGGTCGGAGGTTTGCTACTGGAGTAAGCACCCCTGTACGCCCGATTTGGAGAGTTATCTCCTCTACCAATGTCGTCACCTGCTCAGCTTTGAACTTAAAAGCAATGCCGAAGCGTGGTGACTTAGCAGTGAAGCCCAAAGTCCGTTGATACTTGAGCTCATTGACCTTTACTACCAAGCCATCTAGTAGATAATCCTCTTTCTCTTTCTTCTTCTCCCAACTCTTCCAATACTTAATAACCTCCTCTATATTTGGTACAACCTTCCTCTGCTTATTGACCTTGAAGCCCAAATTTTCTAATAAATTAAGTTCTTCTTCTTGATCTTTGGGTTCAGGCAAATCTTTGATATCGGCAATGTCATAGATAAAGCTGTCTAGGCGTCTGCTTGCAGTGATACTAGGGTCAAGTTGGCGCAAGGAGCCAGCGGCAATGTTACGTGGGTTAGCAAAGAGCTCTTTACCCTCCTTCTCCCTCTTCTTGTTTTCTTCGTCAAAGACACTCTTCCTCATGAAGACCTCACCCTCCACTACTATTGATACAGGCTTTTTAAGCTGAAGTGGTATGGAGTTAATGGTCCGAACATTGTGAGTGACGTCCTCCCCCACTCGCCCGTCACCACGAGTTGCTGCCAAGACAAGTTTGCCCTTCTCATAAGTTAAGACAACCTTGAGCCCATCAATCTTGAGTTCAACTGCGTAAGTTGGAGTAGGGGCTTCACCAAGCTGATTTTTTAAATTTTTTCTAACTCTTTCGTCAAAGGCGAGTATATCTTCCTCGTCAAAAGCATCATCAAAGGACCACTGGGCCACCTTGTGTTCCACCTTTTTAAACTCCTTAAGTGGAGCTCCGCCAACTCTCTGTGTTGGAGAAGAAGAAGTTACAAGACTAGGATACCCACTCTCAAGCTCTAAGAGTTCTCGAACAAGAGCATCATACGCTTCGTCAGAGATAGTCGGCTTATCAAGCGTATGATAAAGGTGGTTATGATGCTCTATAGTTTGTCGGAGCTTCTCTGCTCTCTCTTTAACCTCTTTTGGTATTGCTTCCATCTTAATAAAGCACTCTTAGCGCACGTTGGACTCGGCGTGGGTTCGACGTGTCGCAGTCATTGTACCCCAAAGACTGCATCTCTGTACTTGTAAAGTTATTACCTGACTGAGGTCTTCTTCTTAGCACTCTAACCTCCGTACAATAATCATATGGTGGGAAAAGTATGGTAAAGGTGGACTCTCCAGCAATCCCTCCAACAGTGAAGCTTTGTCCGTTGCAATTAATACTTGCTGTCGTTGATGTAGCAAAGGCACTTAACCCACCAGGGTTCTTCAAGTCCCAATAAAGAGCGCACTCTATACCAGTGTCGGCTGCATAGAAGGCTTCTTGAGAGTGTCTATTTGCTGTAGTGAGGAAGGCCTGCTTAACTACAACAGAGATGATACCGGTAGACACAAGCAAGAGTGTCGCCGATATAACAACCGCTATAAAAAGTGTGAATCCTTGTTGTTTTTTCATTGCCAGTTAAATAAGTGCTCACGAGCGGTGAAGGACCTATCCACCAAGAGCCCTTTGGACCAGAAGACTGTAGACTCCACTACCACCTCATTGCCATTTATAGTACTAACTCTCAGCTCTCTTCTAAACCTTGTCTCTGTGCCACTATCATAGCTGTAGAAGCCGTTGGTGTTGAGTCTTAAGTTGGGGCAAGTACCAGAGCATCTTGTAAGCGGTGTAGCAGAGTTTAGAGCATCAGCGTAACAAGTGAACCCTATCTCACAAGGATCTCCAGGGTTCGCAATACCGTTCATCCAGTTTAGACCACTAATACCATTTCTATCTCGGATGTTCCTAACCTGCTCCATCCCCTCTTGAGCAAGGTAGAAGGCGGTGATCTGGTCCTTAGAGTAGAGAGCGCTAGTCATACCGCTGTGAGCCGCAGAGAAGGCGCCCGTCACAGCTAAGACCAAGATAGATATGGCGATGAGAGTCTCTACAAGTGTGAAGCCTTTTGTGTTCATAGTCATTGGTTATCAAGTTGCCTTTGCGAGACTAGAGTCTGCATAGTGAACTCTGTCCTTGTCCCCTCCTTAGTCCCTGCTTCGCCTCGTATCCTTATAAGCACCTTGGGTTGTTGTGGAGAGCCTCCTTCAGAGCCAGATGGGAGCGCTCCAATCACAAAGAAGTCTAGATCTTCAATAACTATCTCAGAAGCAGTGACTGGTACAAAACCACTACCTCCCCTAGACTTCTCTATTGTGGCACCAGATTGTCTATAGACAATAGCGTTGACCTTGTCGTTGGACAAGAAAGCCATTGATGACCCACCACTTAGACAATTCTGAGGAGTAGGCATACTACCAGCACCACCTACTATTGGAGACGAGTGTCCACAAACATAGTTGGTACCGAAGCGCATCTCACGAGCCATACTCTCTATAGCGAGGTTCAAGTTGTCCATCACAGTCTTTACCGACTCGGCCTTCCTGTTCACATCAAAGATTGTAAGTATAGACCCCATAGATATAGTGGTAACAACAGCAAAGATAGAGACTGCTGTCATTATCTCTATCAGCGTAAATCCATATTCCTTATTCCTTATTCTTCTTTTATTTATCATATGGCGTCTGTGCATGCGAGTTGTTTAACCGAGATCTGCCCTGTGGTGTAGACAACAACCGAGTTCCTCTTCCCTTCTTGAGATGAGATCTCTATACAAGCTACATCTCTTAGCACACCATTCTGGTTAAAGATTATCTTGGCCTCAACCGCTGGACGCACAAAGGTAACATCTAAAGTATTTGGGCTACAATCATCTACCCCACCACTCGTCGTACAAATATCACTTACTGTATGCCCCTGACTTAAAACAATCTTCTCCAGACACTCCGATGTGCTGTCTGTTGGACAAGACATCCCACTGGCATACATACCATTAGGAAGAGCTGACGGAGGGCTAGATGGCTTCCTATCAGCAAAGAAGATATAGGCGGTGTTGTCTCCTGTTGGAGAGGTGTTGATATTGAAGTGGAGACCATACCCAGCGTTGAAGCTGTTTATTGTATAGGCTTGATAAGAACCGGAGGAGAACTCCTTAACCGACACACCGTATATCTGTGCTTGGCGTAGGGAGAGGCTCATGTTGTTCACGATGTTCTTGAGGGTTGCGCCAGCGCCAAACTGCTTCTGGTTCCCCGCGACCATGGTGCTTATCGCCACCATAATAGCCACAGAGACTATAAGCTCTATAACAGAGAACCCCTTAGTTTGTGAGCGTATAGACATAAAAGAGATCAAAGCCAAAGTATAGAGAGACCAAGGCCCCTATAATCATAAAGGGAGCAAAGGGGATCTCTGTCTTCATTGTAATATTTTTCTTCGAAAAGAGCATTAAGGGTACGGTGACAGCTGTAGCTATCCAGAAGGCCAGAGCCATAGCTGAGAGAGCCCCCACTCCTCCAAGAAGAAGCCCAATAGAGAGAGCAAGCTTAGCATCACCAAAGCCAAGAGCTCGTCCTCTAGATATAAGCCAAATAAGACCAAAAACAGAGAAGATTATTGGCCCTACTAGCCAGTCAAAGAGAGAATAATGGATAAGGAATAAGGGGACAAGGAGGCCAAGAAAGATAGATGTGTAGACAAGAGAGTCTGGGATAATCTTGTGCCTAAGGTCGTAGATAAGGATAACCGTATATATGCAGAAGACAGTAGTGAGTACCAAAGCGTGGAGAGACAAGCCGAACTTGTGGTATATAAGTCCAAATACAAGAGCAGTCCAGAGCTCTACTAGTGGGTACTGGAGAGAGATCTTGGCCTTGCAGTTCTTACACCTACCTCTAAGAGCTAAGAAGCTTAGTACTGGTATAAGTTCAAAAGGAGAGAGAGTCTTACCACAAGATGGGCAGAAGGACCGTCCTTGAAGATTAAAGCCACTATTTAACCTCAAGCCGACAACATTAAGGAAGCTCCCAACAATCGCCCCAAAGATGAAGACCCAGGCTAGCAAGTTGTATCGTCAACTGCTCCAATCCTACCCTCTGACTTACCAGTTGAGTCTACACACCAAGAGTCGAAACCTCCATCATCGACAAAGAGTGATGCAGATATAGCGTAAGACACTGCGTCAGAGTAACAAGTAAGATTTGGAACCCCTGGATAGTTTGCTGGATCAGTGAAGGCCGACATATTCGACACATCGTCTACAAACATACTGTCTAGAGTTGCGCAGTCTCCATCTATGACATCTCCAGCAGAGCCGTTATAGCTGTTGCCATTGCTATCGTAGTAGGCCTCGGCTGCTGAGCGAGCACTAGCAAGTTGGGCCTTGATCTTAGCATTTGCACCCTTACCTCTTGCGGTGTTGAGCGACGCAAGCACTACAGAGCTCAAAATACCAATAATGGCGATAACTACTAGAAGTTCTATAAGCGTGAATCCTTTTGTTCTCTTTATCATAATTATGTTAATTACAGTTTGTATCTCCTTGTACCAAGTGGTTCTTTACCCACATTGACCTGCCAGTACTATCTATACACCAAACGTTCAAATCCTCTCCCTCACCCTCACCCACAGGCAAGAGAGCTGAGATAGCGTATTGAAGACTAGTTGCCTGACAACTTAATGTTGTCCCCTCAGGCCACACAGACTTCGTGCCTGTTATATATTCTAGGTTATTGGAGAAGTTGCCGTCAAACATGTCCCCAGTACAAGGCATCCCCGGAGTAAGCATGGTTGAGGCGGCATAAGCTGGAGGATTCTGGCTTAAAAAATAAGTCTGGGCCTGAGCTCTTGCCTCCACAAGAAGATCCTTAACAATAGAGCTCTGATACTGCCTAACAACCCCGTCATAACCAAAGGCTACAAATACTCCTACTCCTCCTATCAACAAAACCAGAACCGCTGTGGAGAAACCTTTTTTACTATTACTTATAGACATTTTTTTAAGATTACAAGCAAGTTACAATCCCAGAACCTATATGAGAACCTCTACCAATAGACCTGCCCCCACTATCTACACACCAATGCGTAATAGCTCCTCCAGATCCTTCTGCAACCGGCAAAAGGGCTGAGATAGCATAGTTTTGGGCTGTAGCCTGACAACTAAGTGTGACGTTTGATGGCCAAGCAGAAGCATTACCGGTAATGTCTTCTAGGTTGTTTGCGAAAGCTCCGTTAAACATGTTGCCAGTGCACGAAGTAGCAGGAGCAGCCATTACTGAAGCTGTATAAGATGGAGGTACCTGACTGTCGTAGTATATCTCAGCTGCTGCACGAGCTGTGGCTAGCTGGGCCTTGACCTTAGTATTGTTAGCCTTGTTCCTTGCACTATTCAAAGATGCAAGCACTACAGAACTAAGAACCCCAATAATAGCTATAACCACCAAGAGTTCGATGAGAGTAAAGCCTTTTTTCATTTTATTCGTTTGCATATCTATTAACATGTTACATCGCCCTGAGCCTGATGGGCTCTGGTTGGGCCATTGCTACCAATAGCATCTACGCACCAGTACTCATCTCCATCAATCGGTTTGGATAAAGATGCTGAGACAGCGTAGTACTTACCATCAGCTTGGCAACTCATAGTAACCCCTCTTGGCCAAGCCTCAGACGAGCCCGTTAGACCAACCAAACCTGAGGTAACATCGGTAAACATCTTACCTGTACATGAGTTAGCAGGTAGGAACATGGCAGATCTTGTATACTCTCCGTTCTGATCAAAATAAAGTCTTGTGGCCAAAGTAATGCTTGAGAGATTCTCTCTAATCTTTCTATTTGCAGACTTGCTTCTTTGATCGCTTATTGCCATAACGACAATTACTCCAACCAAGAAGATTATTATTGATATAGCAGCTAATCTAGCAAGTCTTGGTCCAGTTAAAGTTTTGAACATTTTTTATTAAATATACTTACTATAAGTTTATAGGATTAAGCATAAAAATGATAATGCGTAATCAACAGCCTTGTGCAAAACCATAACAAAAACACGGGCTAACCCGTGTTTTTGTGGACACAAGAATCAAACTAAGACTATGGGGTGCAGGCGTAAGTAGCTGCGGCAAGGTTAGCAGCTTGCTGCTTGGACTTACCAGTACTGTCGACACACCATGCTGCTCCACCTCCTACTCCAGGAAGAAGAGCTGAGAGAGCGTAAGCGTTGCCAGTGTTTACTCTACAAGCAAGGGTCGCACCGCTTGGGTAGTTACCCTGAGTGGTGAACTGGGTCATACCAGAGTTGCTGTCTGTAAACAACGAGTTGGCTGCTGTACACAAGTCAGAGGCAGTACCAGATACGTTATATGTACCGTTAGTATCATAGTAAAGCTCCGCAGCAGCACGGGCAGCAGCAAGCTGAGCCTTGACCTTGGAGTCATTAGCTTTGTTACGAGCGCTGTTAAGTGATGCGAGCACAACTGAACTCAAGATACCAATGATGGCTATAACCACCAAGAGTTCGATGAGGGTAAAGCCTTTTTGTGTTCTTCTAAGCATGGAATTTTTAATTTTTAATACTTCCCAATTATACACCCTAGCCTAGACGCCTGCGGTGTTAGCAATATTGTAAATGGGGATAAGTACAGCTGCAAGGAGAGTACCCACACCAAGACCTAGGCCTACTATCATCACAGGCTCTATAAGAGAGACCAGAGTATCCACCGCATTTATCACCTCTCTCTGGTAGAACTTGGCCATAGTCTTAAGGATATCGCCAAGCTCTCCAGACTCCTCTCCCACCTTGATCACTTGAGTGAGGATAGAGGGGACCTCGCTGTATTGTGTCAGAGCTGTAGAGAGAGAGCTACCGCTCTTCACCGCTACACCACTCTCGGAGAGGATGTTCTTGTAGACGTCGTTCCCCACCACGTTGGCTGTAACCTCAATAGCTCTAACCATAGGGATACCGGAGAGTATCATCGTAGCCAAGTTGTCGGAGATGACGGATAGGTAGAGCTTCTGATAAAGATCGCCAATATAAGGAACCCCTAATCTAAAGTGTCCCATAGCCCTCCTCCCCTCTTCAGTACGAAGAAAGCGTACAAAGAAGAAGGCTAGCACTACAAGCGCCACGAGGAAGAGGATACCGTAATTGATAATGAAGTCAGATATAGCGAAGACTATAGCTGTGTAGATAGGCACCGGCTGGCCAGAGTCAAGCAAGATAACAGATATCTTAGGGATGATAAGAGTGAACATCAGTATCATCACCGCGATAAAGACTCCTATAACGAAAGCTGGATATATGAGAGCGTTCTTAGCCTTGGAGACCACTTCGTAGTTCCTGTCCAAGTGGTCAGCAAGGTACTCAAAGGTTTCGTTAAGCTTGCCTGTCTCCTCTCCTGCCTTAACCATGTTGACGTAGAAGTCGGAGAAGATGTCTGGATGCTTGGCCAAAGCTTTAGAGATAGAGCTACCAGCTTGGAGGTCATCTGTGATCTCTACCATACTCCTCTTTAGGTGTCTGTTTTCTATCTCGCCGGAGAGTAGAGCAAAGATTTTTAGTGCTGAGACAGAAGCTCCGAAGAGAGTGGCAATCTGCCTTGAGAGGATGACGATGTCCTTGTTCTTAACCTTCTCTCCAATAGTGAACTTGGAGAGCCAAGAGCCAGCGTCTGCTTCTACAATAGAGGCGATAATGAGCCCTCTCTTTTGGAGACTGTCTATTGCTACCTCCAAGGAGACGGCTTCTATGGAACCTTCCTTCTGTAAACCTGATTGTTCTAGGGCTTTATAGTTGTATAACATTCTCTATATATTAAATCATACGTTCCAACGCTCTTGGATTCGTAGAGTACTGGAAGGCGTTCTCGGGAGTGACCTCTCCCTTACGCACAAGCTCTGAGAGTGACCTATTGAAGTCTATCATCCCCTCCTCACTCCCAGTCTCAATGATAGAGTTGATCTCGTGAGTACGCTTCTCTCTTATGAGGTTAGACACCGCTGTGTTGTTGATAAGAAGCTCGTAAGCAGGGATAAGCCCTCCCTTAACACGTGGCAAAAGTCTTTGAGAAAAGATGCCCAAGAGAGAGCCAGAGAGTTGGTAGCGTATCTGGTCCTGACTCTCTGCTGGGAAGGAGTCTATGATGCGGTCCACTGTCTGACTCGCTGTGTTGGTATGTAGAGTTGAGAGCACAAGGTGTCCTGTCTCAGCAGCTGTCACCGCAGTAGCAATGGTGTGAGGCTCTCGCATCTCTCCAACCATTATCACGTCCGCATCTTGACGGAAGACTCCCCAGAGAGCGGTGTGGAAATCTGGAGTATCTGTCTTAACCTCTCTTTGGTCTATCATCGACTTCTTCGGCTCAAAGAGGAACTCAATAGGATCTTCTATAGTAACAATGTGCTCCAAGCGATCGTTGTTGATGAGCTCTATCATAGAGGCCAAGGTAGTAGACTTACCCTGCCCCGCCGGCCCCACTACTAGGAAGAAGCCTTGTTGCTTGGAAGCGAAGTGCGCCAAAATATTTGGAAGATTAAGTTCCTCAAAGGTTTTGATCTTGGTAGGGATAAGTCTAAGAGCTACAGCTCGTCTACCTATAGTTTCAAAGACATTCCCTCTGAAACGCGCGCCGCTCTTGTGAGCATAGGCGAAGTTGGCCTCCTGCTTGGTGTTGAACTCCTTCTCGTTCTCTGGAGTAAGAAAAAGGGTGAAGAACTCTTTGATATCCTCAGCAGTCAATGCTCCATACTTCTCAAGAGGAATGAGGAAGCTTGATACCCTAATGATAGGCTTCCTCCCTTCGGACAAGTGTAGGTCAGAGGCTCCCTCCTTGACCACAATGTCCACAAGCTCATCTAAGAGAGTGTGTGCTGCCATGTTACTGGCTATCAGCGATTCTGATAATTTCGTCTACCACTTCTGACGGAACCGAGGTCGCCTTCACAATATAGCCAGCCACACCAAGAGACTTTGCATCCTCTATCCTTGTAGAAGTATTCTCGTTTGTGAGCATTATGATAGTAGATTCTTCAGCGAGCTTCTCACTTCTTATCTTTCGCAAGAGTTCTATACCATCAAGCCCCGGCATTATTACATCCAAGACTACAATGTCATACTTAGCTCCCTCTCTTAACTTGTTCAAAGCCATTTCGGAGCCAACACAAGCCTCAGCCTTCGTCCCGACCTTATCAAACTTCTTCTGGTACATCCCAAGAAGGAACTTATCATCATCTACTAGAAGTACTGTGTATGGCTTTTTCATATCTAAATTATAGCGTATTAACCTCCTCAAAAGGAATAACTTTACCAAAGGCCTTAACAATGGCGTCCTCCTTCATGGTGAGCATCCCCTTGGATCTAGCCACTTTGTACAACTCTGGCTCTGTTGGGTTCTTCAACAAGACGTCCTCAATATCCTTATCCATCAAGAGCACTTCCATCACAGCTACACGACCAGAGAGTCCGGTGACAGAGTCAGGAGTTGGAGCAGCCTCATAGACCTCCTTGCCAGTTGGTATACGCTTCCTGAAGCTCTCTGGCAAGTCGGCAAACTGCTTGTCTATCATGAGCTTCATACTCTCAGAGAGAGGTATCGGCTTACCTGCTCCATCAGCAAACTTGGACACAAGTCTCTGAGCAATAGCCATAATGAGTGTCGGAGCAATAAGGTAAGGGTCCACACCCATGTCTATAAGACGAGGTATAACACCCAAGGCGCTGTTGGTGTGGATGGTAGAGAGCACAAGATGTCCGGTGAGAGCCGCTTGGATAGCAAGTTGAGCTGTCTCCTTGTCTCGGATCTCTCCCACCATGATGATGTCTGGGTCTTGGCGGAGCGTGGTACGAAGACCTGTGGCGAAGGTGTAGTCTATCTCTGGCTGGACTTGCGACTGACTCACTCCCTCCATGTTGTACTCCACAGGATCTTCTAGAGAGAGGACGTTCTCGTGGTCCTTGTCCAACTCGTTTAGCATGGCGTAGAGAGTTGTAGACTTACCGCTTCCTGTCGGGCCTGAGATGAGGATGAGCCCATACGGTCTGTCTATGGCGTCTTTGATAATCTTCATGTTCTCCTCCGAGAGGCCTAGGTCATCCAACTTCTTGATACCCTTAGACTGGTCCAATATCCTCATCACCACCTTCTCTCCATAAGTTGTAGGGAAAGTAGACACACGGAAGTCTATACGTCTATCGTCTACCTTAGCGGAGAAGCGCCCGTCTTGAGGCTTCCTCTTCTCGTCCAAACGCATGTTGCACAAGATCTTGATACGAGCAACCACTGCAGAGTGGACCTTGATAGGAAGAGTTAGAGAAGTGTTGAGCACTCCGTCTACACGGAAGCGAACGCGGACGTTCTCATGCAGGGGCTCTATGTGGACGTCAGAGGCACTACCCTCTGCTGCATAAGACAATATAGTAGCCACTATCTTGGTCACCGGTGCATCCTCCACAATCTTAGCTTCCTTCTCTTGTTGAGCCTCCTTCTCTTTGTCGGTCTTCTCCAAGATGACATTCTCCCTCTGGGTAAGTTCGCTATCTAGCTCGGAGAGAGCTTGAGTCACCTCGCTTGAAAGCCCTTTGTACTGAGCAAAGACTCTCTCAAAGTCTTCTTGAGAGATGAGGAAGAGTTTGTACGGCATCCCCGCCTTGGAAGAGATGAAGTTGAGAGCGTCACGAGCCTCTATGTCGTCTGGATCAACGATACCTATCTCAAGCATTCCGTCCTTAATTCCGATAGGTACAACCTTGTAGTGCTCAGCACTCTCCTCGGAGATATGCTCAAGAGCCTTACTTGGGACAGAGACATTCTTCAAACTTCTTGTCGGGATATCCAACTCCGTCCCCTTAGCTTCCATAATCCTCTGAGGTGGGACTCCCCTACCAACCAAGACCTGCTCTATAGAGAGACCAGTACTCTTGGCCTCTTCTTCAATAGAGGCGACGTCTGTCGCCTTGATAATCTTCTTCTCCTTTAGTGAGTCTAGTATCGTCATTCTTCAATTTCATCTATTAGTCCTGACCAATTGGGTTAAAGGGGTTGCTCCTACCTGGAGTTTGGTAAGGTATCGGAGTCGAGAAGTCTACGAGGTTCTTATATAGAGAGTAGTTGAAGATGCTTTGGTCAAGAGTAACCGACTGGAGACTGTTGTACAAAGAGAGCACCTCAGCTCCCACCTCCTCAGCAGTCGCGTTTTGTGGCACGACTACCGCACCATCTGGCTTGAAGTACGTGAGGTAGAAGTAGAGTCCTGCTCCCATTAAGACCACTATGAGTATCGACTTTTGATTTTTGTGAAAGAAGTCCATATGTTTAGTTTAACCAATATGTATCAGCTGAGATACTAAATTCGTACAACCCAGTCTCAGTGGTATCAAAGGTGATGTTCTTGATATCTATAATGCGCAAACTTTGCTCTATATCTTCTATAAAGTTCCTGAAGTCTTGATAACTCGCCACGAAGGAGAAGGAGATACTCACCGGTGCGTAAGGACCAGCAGTACTCTGGACTATCTCAAACCCTGCTTGGTCGTTCGCCTCCACTGCTCTTATGGAGTTGATGGAAATGCCGTACTTGGCAGCAATAGAGTCCAAGTTCATAGCCAAGTTCACGGTGTCTACATTGTCAGGCAAGACCTTCTCAAGACGGATAACTTCCTCAGGTGGGATATTGGCATACTTGACCTCAAGGTCATCTCTCTTCTGAGCAAGGTCAACGATGTTGCCCAAAATCTCTTTGTACTTAGTAGACTGATCTCTCAAGACATTTACCTTGTCGTAGTAAGGCATTACAAAAGAGTAGAAGAGTGCGACAGAGAGGATAAGTAGGATGAAAGCAGTAGAGTTCTTCATATTTATGGGGCTGGTTCTGTTACTTCCTCAACCACTTCCTCAGCTGGAGCAATTTCAGACTCTTCTACAGGGGCTACAACTGGAGCAGTGGGTGCAGCTGACTCATTTGTACCAGTACCTTTGTTGAAGGAGATGATAGATGGGTCAAGCTTCGCCTTGAAGGAGAAGTTCACCATACCCTGATTGTTGAGAGAGAGATCGGCGAAGACGACGTCTCTAAGATACGGGCTGGCGTTTAGTATCTCAGACTGCAAGGCTAGAGCCGAGTAACCTCTCGCCTCCCCCTTCATATTAAGAGAGAGGATACCGTCGGTAGAGTTGTAGTCAAAGTTGGTGAAGCGCACTGTGCGTACTGTAGAGTTCTCCAAGAACTCAAAGAGTGGCGAGAGGATGATGTGACTATCAAGGAGTCTCTTGGTGGACACAATGCGTTCGTCCAAAGAGCTGATCTTGTAGATAACTTCTGGCTCAAGTGATGTGCGTGCTCCGACCAAGTCCTCACCCATCTTCCTTATAGATGACTTTAGGTACCACTCATAGCCGAAGACTCCCAAAGAAGCCAAGACAACTAAGGCAAAGATAAGCACAGAGAGCGTGCCCAAAACACTTCTACCCGATACGCGCGAGGTCTTGGTGACAGAGCCAGTTGTAGCTAGTGGCCCCTTAGGAATAAATGATGATTGGAATTTAGGTTCCATCTACTAAGAATTATAGAACAAGTTAATACACAAGCACAGAGTCATATTCACACTCTCCTCCTTAACCCATGTCATTGAGGCGACGAAGTGCCGCACCAATAGCTACAGCGAACTCTGGACCCGTCTCCTTCAAAATGTTTTCTATGAAGGCGGGGGTGGCGAGCTTACCAAAGGGGTTGCCGAGTACAACCTCGGTCTTGAAGGCTGTCTTGGTGAGCTCGTTTAAGCCCTTCATAGAGGCTCCGCCACCGACAAGGATAACCTTGGAGACACTCTTGTTGTACTTCTTCTCAAAGTTTAAGAGAGTCCTGTTCGTCTCGGCGAAGATAAAGTCCAAGACAAGAGAGATGATCTTGGTGGCTGTTGGGTCCTCCCCATTTGCTCCCACCTCTCGCTTCATCACCTCGGCCTTCTCCATAGTAAGGCCCAAAGACTGAGCGATGGCCGAGGTGATGTCTTGGGAACCGCGGTTCACCGTGTGTGAGGCACGGATGATACCTCTCTCTATAATGTAGAGCTTGGTTGAGGCCGCCCCCATGTCCATAACCATCACAGGAGAGAGACTCTCCTCCACCGCCGAGCGCATAGTGGAGAAGATCTCTATCTCAAAGAAGCTTGGCTCGAGCCCCGCCTTCTGCATTATGGTCTGGTAACGAGCAATGGTGTCGTTGTGTATAGCTACCACAAGGATATCCACTCTCTTGGAGACATTCTTCTTGTCACCATCGTCATCATCCTCCGTTGGTCCAGCTGGCTTGGGGATTACAGACCAGTCAAGCATTACTTCCGAGATCGGCACAGGTATATACTTCCTTGCTTCTATGGGGACCATCACCTCAAGTTGCTTCTGACTTACCTCAGGCATCTCTATAACAGACATGAGGGATGAGCCGAAGGGTATAGAGACTCCAGCTTGGGTGGTGGTGATGTTGACCTCCTTCTCCCTCATAAGATCAAAGAGGGCTGAGGCGACTTTCTCTTGTGGGAGGTTAACCGCTTGGCCTATAGAGGCTCCGCCATATGGTCCAAGCGCAAGCTCGCCGTACGTCTCAAGTACAGCTTGGCCATTCTTCTTCTTTATCTGGACGACTTTGATAGCCGAGGAGCCTATGTCTACACCGACAACAGAGGGACTCTCCTTCTTGCCAAAGAGCTTGCCAAGAAATGCCATATAATGCTCATTATACATTATGTTTGG
>CAZSOL010000004.1:0-34817 GCA_964608585.1 uncultured Candidatus Saccharibacteria bacterium
ACAGAGGGTGGTTACAGCAAAGGTGGTTGAGGTTGCGTTGGTGGTGGTGGCGTTTATAGCAGTAAAGTCTTGTAGAGTTGAGGAACCTGTAAGAAGTAAGTTAGATAGTGTAGTAAGTCCTCCTGTAGCGGTGAGAGTACCGGTAAAGTTGGCTGTGGAAGATATTGTTTGACTGTTTATAAGTCCTGAGGTGATAGCACCTGCTGCGAGAGTGCCAATGTTGCCTGATGTAGAGAAGAGATTGGTAGATGAGGCTGTGGTGGAGAAGAGAGAGGTTGTGGTAGCTTGTGAGGTGGTGCTGTTCGTTGCGGTGAAGGCTTGGAGAGTGGAGGAGCCAGAGACGTAGAGATTAGTCGTGGTAGCACTCCCTCCATTAAGATTCTTTGCCACAAAGGCTGCTGGCACAGAACCAATAATTTTTCTTGGAGTCATCTCTCCGTCCCAAGTTGGAGTTACGGAGTCGGTCCCACCAACCTCAACTCCAAGATAAAGTGTTTGATCAAAGTCTACAGAAGTCATATCTGTCGTAGACCCAATCATTACTGAGAAGAGTCCACTTACAACAGGAGTCCTGTTGTCACCCGTCAGCGTCTCAGTAAATATTGGAGACCCACCAGAAGCTGTAGTGTACAAACGAAGTCGCATATTATAAGAGCCATTGGTCACTGCTACACCAGACGAATCTGTCAGACGACCCTGATAGTTGATCATCGGGTTGATGGTTGCTCTAGCAAAATCAGGTGCAAGAAACCCTCCAACGAAGACTATCAAAATTATTAACTTATAAGCTTGAGATCTCATGTGGTTTTTATAAGAGGTAACTTTTTTACTCCTGCAAACAAAAACTGTCTGAGGACCAAAGCAACTAACCCAGCAAGCAGAGTGATGTATAGTATCTTTTCAAAATTTTCTGGTATCACAAAGGGGTTCATGCGAGTCGGGAGAACCTCAAGAGTCCCTCTAATGGTCTTTAGTCCTTGGTTCTTATAATCAACAATATCCACCCTCATCGTATATACAGCCTCCTGTCCAAGACTACCTATTGTGGCCTCATACCTAGTCTTATCTCTATTTGGCCTAAGGATAAAGCTGAAGCTAGTTTGAGGCTCCGTACGACTCACTAAGGTCACCGCAATAGTCTTAAGCACCTCTGGAACCCTGTAGTACTTAAGCGCTACCGTTGTATTCTGGTTTCCTTTGATAAACACCGAGGCTCCAGACACATCAACACTGTCTCCAGACTGAATAAAGAGGAAGTCCTCAATCTCAAGAGCTTGTATCAAGGGGTCAACGCTTCCTGCAGGCAAAAGGTTATCCAGAGGATTCTCAACCACGACTTCACCAGGCATAAGCAATCTTGAGTTTGCCACAACTCCAGAAGATGTATTCCCTGCCAAGTCTAAAGTAAAGATAGTATAGAAGTAGTCACCCCCAGAGACTACATCTGTATCCACAAAACTTGTGGCTCTAAAGTCATCGCCACTCTCAAAGACTATCTCTCCATCCAAAGGAGTCGCGGGGTAGAAGTCTTCGCGCCTCAATATTCTTACTCCAATCACTTTAGTATCTGTAGGTAACTCCCAAGATAGACGTATAGCATCGTCTAGTGGAGTTGCTAAAAATTGAGTGACGTTCACTGGAGATTTGGACAAAGCTACTGACAAAGTTCTAAAGGACAGATTCTCATAACTTATAGCTGTTCCATACGCATCTCTAAGAACTATCCTCAAGTGGTAGAAAGTCTGTGGCAAAAGATTATCAATCAAGAAGTTGTGATTAGACTGGACTGCCCCAACCATAAACCCGTCACTGTATGTTAGATCTCTTCCCCAATAAATTTCTGCCGTTCTGTCTAATGAGGTGTCGAAAGATACCAAGACATTGTTGTCATTGGATGACGTGTTGAAATTGGAGATAATAACCGCTCGGCTTCCACTCTGACTAGTGGTTACAGATGAAGACAGGGTTGTAGCGGTCGTTGTCGCAGACCTATCACTCTCGTTACCGGAGTCATCTACAGCAGATACGTTATAAGAATAGGTTGTATTAGCTGTAAGCCCAGAGTCAGAGAAGCTTCTAGGGAAGGTAGCCACATCATCTATCCTGACGTTATCTCTATATATATAGTAACGGTCAACAGCGATATTGTCTGTTGAGGCGTCCCAAGTAAGCTCTATCTCTGTTGTGCTTATAGCTTCGGCGACAACAGAAGTTGGGGCTGTAGGATCCTCTGTATCAGCGTCAGCAAACTCCATAAACTGGTAACCCAAATATCCACGATAAGTTGTTGATGTGGTGGTGCCAGAAACGACCTCACCAAGAGAGTCTTCTACTTGGTAGTTTGTTGATGTGCTGAAGAGTCCCGCAAAATTTATGCTATCACTCTGCATCCTATATGCATCAGAAGACATCACGCTTTGCCCAAAGCTTGAGAAAGGAAGAATGAGAAGTGTGGTTATTAATATTTTCTTCATTTCTTTGCTTTTACTGGGACCATCACAAAGGCGTAGTCATCTGTATCCCCACTAGTTCTAAACACTGGGCGGATAACTCCAGACTCTCCACCTTCATCAAAAAATATTTCTACTTCATCAGAGAAAGAGTTTTTTATGCTTTCTATCTTTTCTTCAGCATCCTCATCATTAGGGAAGACAACCAAACCGTCACTTGTAGAACTTACTTCGCCTGCGGACTCTATCAATCCATCAACAAGAGCTAGTGAGTTATAGTTATTTCCTATTGAATATAAGTCTAAACCCAAATAATCCACCCAAGAGGTGATGGCGTTCCCAACCACAAACAGAGTGACAATCAAAGATAGTGCTAAAACACTAGGATTCTTGTGTGGGTTTAGATTATTAAAAGAGTTGTACTTCTTTCCAACAAGTTTTGGCAACTCAACTTGTTTTTCTGCTACATAATTAATACTCGTTGATCCGAGATCTGCAGGTTTTTCAATCTTATTTGGAGTTTCTTTGGTTACCGAAAGCAGAGAACCATCCTTATATTTGTTTAGAGACTCAATGTCTACAAACCATGTCCTACCAACAAGCTTTGCAGGGATCTTTTTTTGTCGGCAGAGCTGGCCAATATAGTCTTGAGCATAGCCTGTTTCTTGGCTAGCTCGCCTAACCGAGATATAGTTTTTTCCTTCTATAAAAAGATCTGTTGTCATTAAGATAATTATACTCTGATACTTGTTTAAGTTTTATAAAAATCCTAAAAATTTCTGTGGATAAAATATGGCTAAAAGAAAGCAGAGATAGTAGAAAAGATGAGTTTAAAAAATCCTAAAATTTAGCTCAAGGTTATCAAATCATTATTATCAACAGAGATGAGTAATAAACCTTACAAATCTGTTATAATATCCTATATAGGATTATCAAGGTTTATACTAGATTTATGAAGGAAATATATTTTTCAATAAAGGAGGCTGCCGAGATACTTGGGGTCACACCCCTCACCTTAAGGAACTGGGACAAGTCTGGTAAGTTCCCTGCCCAAAGACATCCAATGAACAACTACCGAGTTTATAAACATTCTGATTTAGAAAACATAATTGCAGACATAGAAGGAGGTACCAACAAATCAAACGCAGAGAAGAAGATCAAGAAGCTAATGATCAAACACTTAGACTAGGAAAGAAGCTCCTTCAAAATATCACCAGCAACCTTTGGATTAGCAGAACCTTTTGTCTCCTTCATAACTTGTCCCACTAGAAACTGGAATGACTCGGTCTTACCTTTTTTATAATCAGCAACAACTTCAGAGTTATCAGAAATAATTTTCTCTATAATTATCTTTAGATCTTCCACGTTACTCTTTTGTATAAGCCCAAACTCTTCTGCCAGAGCTCTTGGATCTTTGTTTGAAGTCTCAAGTTGCTTCAATAAATCTTTGGCACCTCTAGAAGACAGCTCACCACCTCTAATCATCTCCACAACGACAACAAACTTATCTACCGGAACATTTGTCACCCCAATAACGGAGTTTAAGTAGTTTGAAGCAACTTTTAGGTCTTCCTTATTAGACATCAAGGCAATAACTTTGTCTATGTATTGACCCTTTTCCAAATCTCTCGTATAAAGCGAGGACACCTCCTCACTAAAGCCGAGAGCACTTGTATACCTCTCTCTTCTCTCCCAAGGAAGCTCGGGTAGCGTCTTTGAGAGTGACTCCTTATCAAAACCCTGAACTTCGTCTATCTTAAGCTTTGGTAAATCTGGATCAGGGAAATATCTATAGTCATGTGACTCCTCCTTCTTCCTCTGAGAAAAGGTTACTTCCTTGTTCTCATCCCAACCTCTTGTCTCTTGCACAACACTCTCCCCTCTTTCAAGTATCTCTATCTGTCTAGCAACTTCAAAATCTATCGCCTTCTCCACTGCTTTAAAAGAGTTAAGGTTCTTGACCTCAACTTTTGTCCCTAGCTTCTCTCCATCTTTGCTAACTGATATGTTGGCCTCAACCCTCATCTCCCCCTTCTCCATATTGGCCGAACTTGCCTCCAGATACCAAAGGAGTAGTTGTAACTCTCGAGCAAAGTTCGCCGCTTCTACTGCGCTTCTTATTACAGGCTCTGTGACGAGTTCCATAAGAGGTACCCCAGCTCGGTTGAAGTCAACCAAGCTCTCATCCCCCTTGTCGTGAGTAGACTTAGCTGTATCCTCCTCAAGATGAATTCTCGTCAAAGCCACTCCAGATAGCTCTCCTCCCTTAATAAGAGGGTACTTGTACTGGCTTATCTGATATCCCTTAGGGATATCAGGGTAGAAGTAATTCTTCCTATCAAACTCGGTGTAAGAGGCCAAGTCTCCACCTAAGGCCACACCAACACGTAAAACCTGTCTTACAGCCTCCTTGTTTATAACAGGAAGCGTCCCAGGGTGGCCCATACACACGGGGCAGATGTTCATATTTGGCCTCTTTTCTTCGGTATCATTCTTGGAATTACAAAACATCTTCGTCTTGGTGAGAAGTTCGGCGTGGATCTCTAGGCCTATGGTTGGGATGTACTTACTCATTGGCTACTTTACTCAAGTGATCAGCAAAATTCTTCAGCAATTTATCATCAATGACAGATATGGCAAAGACATCTTTGTTCAAACTTTTTAATTTAGATATTTTGTTCTTCATATCTTCTTTTGATATAAGATCAACTTTAGTCAACAAAACTATCTCTGGCTTATCGGCGATATCTTTATTGTAGTTTAATAGCTCGTGGCGAACAATTTTATAAGCACTCACAGGATCGTCCTCCTCAGCTGAAATGGCATGGATAAGTGCCTTGGTCCTCCTAACATGTCTCAAAAACTTGTGTCCCAAGCCCTTACCCTCGTGTGCTCCCTCTATAAGCCCTGGTATATCGCCAAGTATTATGCCATACAAATCCCCGAGGTGTGGCTCAAGTGTGGTGAAGGGGAAGGCCCCAATCTTTGACTTTGCTCTTGTTAAGGAGTTTAAAAGACTAGACTTACCAGCGTTCGGAAGACCGATAATACCAAAATCAATAACGAGCTGAACCTCTATATCAAAGTCAGCTTCCTCCCCTTCTTCTCCTGGAGTTGTTTGCTTGGGACTTCTGTTTATAGAAGATTTAAAGAAAGCGTTACCAAGACCCCCCTTCCCTCCTGTAAGAAGCTTGATCTTCTCACCATCCTTCTTAAGTTCAAAAACATGACCAGTGGTCAAATTGGTAATAACAGAGCCAATTGGAAATTGGACTATCTTATCATCCCCTTCCTTGCCTTGCTTGTTATGCTTCTCTCCATCATTACCGTCTAGAGCGGCAAAAACCTTCACATCACGATAAGAAGCGAGTATGCCAGTATCTCTAGTTGCCAACGCATAGACATTACCACCGCGCCCGCCGTTACCCCCTGCAGGACCGCCTTTATCTATACCCTTCTCGTGTCTCCAGCGGACAACCCCGTCTCCCCCTCGACCAGCCTTAAGGTGTAGCCTAATTTCATCAATAAACATAACTCTACCCTAAGCGTTTAAGGCCTTATTAGCAAGCTCTATAGCTCCCTCCTTACTACTAGCCACTGCAAGGAATAGCCCCTTATGAGCAAACACCGCATCAGAGACTCCACTCTCTTTTGCCAACTCATCACCAGACTTACCAGCCCAACCCTGAGGTAACGACTTTCTAAGCTGACCAAACACCTTGTTGGACTTTGGAATAGCCTTCACAGACCACTTACCATCCGGTCTTGGGTAGACAACAAACAATGGTTCCTCATAAGCCATTAACACCCTGCTCCAGCCATTGGGCTCATCCATAACAATGAGCCTCTTATCTGAACTCAATTCATAAACTTGCCTTACCTTCTTCTCATCCTCAACAACTTTCTTAGCTTTGCTAACCTCTCTTAAGATTAGATCCTTAGCAATCTCTACAACTTTCATAAATGCCTTATTTATCTCCTCTTCAGTATTTTCCACTCTTGGCAAATAAGAATAGAAGAAATCAGAAATGGTGAAGTGTCTTACATCCTCATAAAAATACTCTGCCAGCGGGATACCATTGTCGTGAGCATCTATTGGTTCCACCAAAATTCTTTCAATAAAACTTGCTTCTTCTTTACCCTGAGCAATCTGCTCACCATACTCTCTCCACACAAGACCGAAGGAGGCATACTCTATACCATTATCTCTCTTCCCAGCTCCGCCCACTTGATGATGATCAAACCTCCTCTTCTCAGGATTAAAGACTGACCCTACATCTACTGCATAGTCGGCTGACTCAATAACAGCTTCGTCTCTTGTCCTTATAACTTCTGCACTTGGCTCAAGTATAAGTAGTGTAGCAACAGCAAAGACATCATCAGCATGATAGGTGCTGTTGTGAGTAACTATCCTAGGCATAAAGCTTCTTAGCCCAAGCGATTAGCAAAACATAAAGAGCAATAGTTAAGGACATCATCGGTATAGTGATGTAGCCAAAGGCCATCACATATAGCTTGGAGCACTCTCCTCCGACAGCTGTGCAAGGTAGTACAGACACTCCACCCAAGTTAACGTAAGAATGGTAGAGAGCAATAACACCAGCAATAATAGCCAATGGCACAGCGTACACAAGTGCGTTACTCTCCTTCTTCCACAAGGCGATACCGGTTATAACAGGTATTGGGTAGAGGAAGATCCTCTGCCACCAACAAAGCTCACATGGCGAGAAGCCTAAAAAGTTAGAGTAGAAGAGACTGCCAACTAAAGCAAAGAGAGAAACTAAGAAAACTAGTAGAGTGGCACGCTTACCAACCCAGTTAGTTACTGACCTACCCCAACTATCTCTAAACAAAATTGAGACAAATACCACCACAAACAATATGTGAGCAGAAAGAGTAAGGAACGGCAAGAAACTCGCTATGGCTTCAATCATTATTCTTGATTAGGTAACTCGCAAGAGGTCTTCTCTGCTAAGGTCTCTAGATCTAGAGTGCCACTCATCCTAGTACCGTCAGCAAACTCCCAAGTTGGATATCCTTCTATATTCGCTTCCTCACATATCTGAAGTTGAGAGTTACCGTCTGGAGTAGAGCACTCTATATAAGGCAGAAGTCTAGCAGACTTACCAAAGAGGGCCTTCTGGTTTCGGCAATGAGGACACCAGAAGGTGCCATAAAACTTGGCATCCTCCTCAGCCAGACAACTTGCAAAGGCATCGAGCTTGCCCGGCTTCACTGGGGCAGTTATGACATAAACAATCAAAGCTATCAGACCAACAGCTAGAGCCAACCAGAGCCAATTTTTATTCTTCATATTTGTACATTATAGACCAAAAAAACCTCTCAACAAACCTCCCCCAGTGTATCCAAAAATCAAAACAATAATGGTCATACGTATGGTTATACCTATCACAGTAAGTACTACAAAAGAGTGAAGTCTCATCCTGAGTATCCCTGCAAGCAGGTTGATTGGTACGGTTGGTACAAGAGGTAACATCCTCAATAACAAAAAAGCTATCTCATCGTACCACTTACCAAAAAACTTTTTTTCAAAAGCTTCCACACTCTCCCAAGAGACTCTAGTATATTTCTTAAACTTCTCTATTGCCGGCTTACCGCCAAAAAAGGCTAGCGCATAGTGAGGCAGTGCTCCTATAGTCGTTCCCACTCCTATAGGTAAACAAACAAGCAAAGTAAGCACTAAGACCTTAACAAAGGACAACTCACCCTCAAACAAAAGCATCTGCCCAGCCAAAAAGGCAGAAGTTGGGAAGGCGCCTACAACTTCAGCTAGAGCAGCTAGTGGAGTTATGATTAAAGCTCCTAAGATAGTTGGCTCAGAAACCATCTGGCCCAAGAAGACTATGAACTCAGGAGTTTTGTCCATGGCATCTCTTGTACTTCTTACCAGAGCCACACCAACACAAATCATTCCTACCTATATCCTTACCTTCCGGTGAAGCAGGTTTTGATCTTGTATCTGCTAAGTCACTAGCCACCTTCTCAACAGAAGAGTTGGGAGAGTGGAAGGTTGCGTTAGGGTCAAGCGCGACAAAGAACTCTGCAATCTGCCTCCCTATAGATACTTCCATATCCTTAAAGTACCTAAGCCCCTCCTTCTTATACTCAACAAGGGGGTCTCTTTGGCCATAAGCACGCAAATTTACACTAGAGCGCAAGTGCTCCATAGTCTCAAGATGATCCACCCAGAAGGTGTCTATAGTCTGCAGTATTACTCTTCTTATAGTCTCAAGAGACTCTGGCTTAGTCTTAAGTAAAGCCAATTTATTAGAGAACTTACTCTGAAGATCACCATCAAGAAGACTCTCCACTTTATCAAGATACTTCTCAACCTCTTCTTTACCCCCCACAAGCACGTCTCTACGAGTCTTATATATAGTACTTCTTTGATAATTCAACACATCATCAAACTCTAGAATATGCTTTCTTGCGTCAAAATTAAGCCCCTCTATCTTCTCCTGTGCCTTCTCAAGAGCGTTGGTTATAAGCTTGTTCTCTATCGGCTCATCCTCTGCGATGTTGAAGCGCCCCATCATCCTCTTGATAGTATCGGTGGCAAATATCCTCATAAGACTATCCTCAAGTGAGACAAAGAACTGTGTCCCACCGGGATCACCCTGTCTTCCAGACCTACCTCGTAGCTGATTATCAATACGTCTAGCGTCGTGGCGCTCTGTACCTAAGACATATAGACCACCCAAAGACTTAACCTCTTCATAACTCTCTTTGGTACTTGGGTTACCTCCAAGCTTAATGTCCACTCCACGGCCAGCCATGTTGGTAGCTATGGTTACTGCTCCACGTCTACCAGCCTGAGCTATTATCTCCCCCTCTCTCTCGTGGTTCTTAGCGTTCAAGACTTCGTGAGGTATTCCTGACTTCTTAAGATAGTCAGAGAGAACTTCGTTGTTCTCTATAGATACGGTACCAATAAGCACTGGTTGGCCCTTCTGGTGTAGCTCTGCAACTTTTTTGGTTACAGCTTTGTACTTACCCTTCTCTGTTTGAAAAATTTGGTCGTTGTAGTCTATCCTAGAAACTTGCTTGTTGGTTGGTATAGGATAAGTTTCAAGATTATAAACCTTATAGAACTCTTCCTTAGAGGTAGCAGCTGTACCTGTCATACCAGAGAGCTTCTTGTACATCCTGAAATAGTTCTGGAAGGTTACGGAAGCGAATGTCCTAGACTCTTCCTTAATCCTTACTCCTTCTTTAGCCTCTATAGCTTGATGCAACCCCTCTGACCAGCGTCTGCCCGGCTGAAGACGTCCTGTAAACTCATCCACAATGACTATCTCTCCATCTCTAACCACGTACTTCTTATCTTTATGAAATAGTGCCTTAGCTCTGACAGCAGTCTCTAAGTGATGGACAAACTTAACTCCTCCCTCACTATAGATATTCTCCATACCAAGCATCTGCTCAGCCTTATTTATCCCAGCTTGAGTTAGAGAGATGGCCTGCCTCTTCTCATCTACAGTGAAGTCTGTGTCTTGGTCTAGCGTTCTAGCGATTTTGGCAAACTGAGTATATAACTCACTCGCCTCAGCTGTTGGAGCAGATATGATTAAGGGAGTTCTCGCTTCATCTATAAGGATAGAGTCAATCTCGTCCACAATCGCATAGTTAAAGTCTCTCTGGCTAAGAGCCCTATGGTCATAGAGTAGGTTATCCCTAAGATAGTCAAAGCCAAACTCATTGTTGGTCCCATAAGTAATGTCTGCCTCATAGGCCTCCCGCTTAGAAGCTGGGCGTAAAAAGTCATGCACGATGTGGAAGGACCCTGTCTCGTCTCTCTCCTGATCCTTATTGGAGTGATTAGGGTCATAGATGAAGGACTCTTGATGATTCAATACACCTACCGTAAGTCCTAGAGCAGAATAAATCTGTCCCATCCATACAGCATCACGTCGTGAGAGATAATCGTTGACCGTCACAACATGCACACCATTACCTGTTAGTGCGTTTAGATAAGCTGGGAGAGTGGCTACCAAAGTCTTACCCTCTCCTGTGCGCATTTCAGCAATATTGCCTTTGTGTAGGGCTATACCTCCCAAAAGCTGTACATCAAAGTGTCTCTCACCAAGAGTTCTTCGGCTGGCCTCTCTCACAACAGCAAAAGCCTCTGGCAAAAGATCTTCCAAAGTCTCTCCACCGTCAAGTCTTGTCTTAAACTCAGTTGTCTTATCCTTTAGCTCTTCATCACTAAGACTAGATAGCCCCTCTTCCAGACTATTTATCTTAGCTACAATAGACCCCCAAGATTTGATATCTCTTAGCTCAGGCGTACCAAAAATACTCTGAAAAATCCCCATAAGAAGGCCATTTTAACATATTTTAAGTACCCAGAATAGACAAAAGAAAAACACTCCTTTGACAGAGTGCTTTTCTTTTGAGAGGCGATTAGGCTCGCTTCTTTCTTGAGGAAGCCTTCTTCTTTGTTGTCTTCCTCTTTGTTGTCTTCTTCTTTGCCTTTGCCTTTTTCTTTTTTGCTGCCATTTTGTTTTCTCGCCGCGGCGAGATGATATTACTTGTTAACGTCGCACAGAAAATATAAATTAAATTTTGAATTTTCTACGCGCGACTCCTATCTATTATCGTACGTACACCTTGCACACACAATAGTATTAACGTCTAATGTGTGGATAACTTTCTAAAAATATTTTTAGAAGTTTGATTCGTTCACTTGTCTTATGTATTCGTCGATCAACTCTTTCTTCTCTGGTAATTTGTTTTTTAAACTTTGTAAGGTAGCTAAGAGCAAACTCTTCTGACCACTTTGGAACATCGCTGAGAAGACTCTCTCATCAGCAAACAGACTCTCTGGATCAATTGAGCTTAATAGTTCGTCTACTATAGAGTAATCCTTGGCGTATATTGCACCAATAAGATAAATAATCTTAGCTTCATTGTAGTCTGGGGCTAGTTCGTAAGCTGTCTTTAGGTGCTCTAGAGCTTCTGCACTCTTATTCTCTTGGAAGGCGAGTTGCCCCAGACTAAAGTGGATAACCTGCTTCTCAGGCATTAAGTCTCTTGCAAGCAACAAATGCTTCCTCGCATCCTCAACAGACCCAACATTAGAGTAGAAGTTGCCAGAGACGATCTCATAACGTGGATCCCCAGACAACTCTTGGTTGATCTTCTCTAAAACATTCTTAGCAAACTCAAAGTAGGCATTCCTCTCCTCCATTGGGATACTCTCGTCAGAAAGAATTGTGGGAGCAGAAGATGATACCCACTCAACGGTCTCAGGGCGACCTAAGCGAGAAGACTCATATGCCTTCTTGAAGTTGCTGATAGCCACAGACTTGCTAGCACCACCTTGAACAGCTTGTAGAGCATTGATCAAACTCGTGTTAGCGATGATGGGTTTAACGTTCACCAAGTACACTATTAGCACTACACCGGCCACTACCACAGATAGAGATGCTTTTGAATTCATCCTATCAAACAAACTATTTGCTCTACTCCAATCAACAGACACCTTTGAGTGTACGTACGCCAAGAGTGAGAAGAAAAGTATGTAGCTCAAGAGATTGTCAAAGACAAAGAAGTTGTTGAAGAAGTATGCCGACAAGAGTCCTGTCAGTACCGACTTCTCTACATAAGAGAGATTGCTCTCCTTCTTCCAAAGCACAAACAAGAAGACTCCGTACAAAGACAGATATGCTCCTAGCCCAAGAAGGCCTCCAGCTATACCCCAGTCAAGGAAGATGTTGTGAGCCCGATCAAACCAAGGCTCAAGCCTAAACATCTCTGCCTGATAATGCTCTGCGAAGACATAGTTGAAGTTCTCCTGCCCCCAACCAAGGAGAGGCCTCTCCTTGATGCCTTCTATCGCCATAGGCCAGATAAAGGCCCTGCCCTCAGTTTTAAGGGTTGATATAGACAGATTAGAGAACCTACTCAAGACTGGGCTACTTGTGACAAATTCTGTGCCTCGAGCCATATAGAAGACTCCTACAAAGAGCACTAGAGCGATGAGAGCTCTCTGACTCATCTTCTTGGCCCACACGTCTTCCTTATTCCTCAAGTTAAGCAGAGCGATTATGAAGAAACCGCCAAGAAGACCCAATATTGCTCCCCTAGTCGCAGTAAAGTATAGGATACTTGTTTGGAGCACAATGAGAGCCACATAAGCCCATCTAAGCTCCGTGCTCTTACTCTTCACTAAATAATATAGAGCAACGAATATATGTATGAGGAGATAGAGAGCTAGGTATGCGGCATTGCCTATGGTGCCATCCACTCGGGCTCCTCCTTGATGTATCTCAAATACCCCCAAAAGTTGGAAGATGGCGTAGAAGACCATAAGGAGTGAGGCTACGAGAGAGGTGTTCCACCACCATCTCCACTCTTTGTCTTCAAAAATAGAACCCATGACCAAGAAGAGTGCCCCAAAGTGTAGTAAGGATACGAAGCCCTCCATACGCTCGTAGTTAGACCAGAAGCTCTTCACCGGCTCTACACCAAAGAGATTGGCCAAACCGATAATAAAGATGAAGGCCCCTACAACATAAAGTATCAGAGATTTCTTTGGTCTATACTCTGAAGATGTGAGGGCAAGTACAAGCCAAGCCCCGAAGATAACTTCGACAATAATCCTAAAGAGGAAGGCCTTAGTGGTGATGAATGGGAAGAAGAAGGAAGACGAAACGAAAAACGGAACAAATGGGATCATAAAGATCCCAGAAAAAATAATCCCTTTGAGTATTTGTTTATTCATAACTACTTCTGTACCATGTTACTACATATGGAGAGATTGCGAAATTGGGGCTACCAAAGACTCCGCCAAAGCGAGAGCTTGTTCAAAACGGACATGATTTACTTGGCAAAAGGCAATTTTTGGTTGCTGGCAGTACAAATTTCGGCTTTATTTGCTGGTCTTTTATCAAGTATCGCCTTTGCCAACCTACTGCCCAAAGATGCTTATGGTATCTATCGTTATATATTATCAGTATCGAGTATTGTTGGGGCCTTCTCCCTCACAGGGATAAGCACTGCAATGCTACATGCAGCAGGAAAAGGAGGTCAAGAAGTTCTAAAGAATGGTAGTTATTTAAACCTGCGATGGAGCTTCGGTGTCATACTCATATCTTTAATACTTGGTAGTTATTACTTAATACGAGACAACACAACTCTTGGAATATCTCTCTATATCATAGGAGCGATAACCCCAATACTAGGTAGCCTGTCGTTGTTTAGTCCATTCTTAATAGGTAAAAAAGACTTTAGATTAAACAGCTTCTATGGAGTAATCAGAAACTTCCTCCCAATTTTTTTCATTGTGGGCGGACTTTTAATAACAAACAATCCAGTTTGGATAATATCACTTTATTTTATTGGCCACACATTGAGTGCTTTAGTAGGCTATCTTGGTACACTAAAAAAATACCCCCCAAATCAAACGGCTGAATCACCTAAGCTAGCTAGATATAGTAAACACTTAAGTGTTATTGGTGTACTAAATACCCTTGCAGAGCACGCAGACAAAATTATTATTTTCCAATTTGTTGGTGCAGCAGAGTTGGCTGTATACGCATTCGCTACCAGTCTGCCTTTACAAATCAAAGGTATTTTGAAAAACATACCTCAATTAGCTTTCCCTAAATATACAGACAAGCAATTTATCGACTTAAAGCAAGACATACCAAAAAAAATGATTACCTTCTCATTAGGCATAGTCCCAATAGTCCTCTTATATATAATATCTGCCCCTTTAATATTTGAAGTACTATTTCCCCAATACTTAGGGTCAATAAAGATGTCCCAGATATTTTCTATTTCACTAATATTTTACTCTGGCAGTATTATTACGACAGCATTTCAAGCGCACGAGAAGATACGTGAGTTGTATTACACAAACATATTCTCAACTATAGCCAAACTAGTATCGTTAGGTGTACTAGCTTATTTATTTGGTGTTTGGGGTATTGTCTATGCGCGTATCGTATACGAACTTCTGTCTACAACAATTCTGTTTAGAGCTCTCAAGAAAGCTTGAGTAAGCTTAACTCATTATTTAAGATATCAGCAAATATAATTTGGTCACTATCCCCCATCAAGATATCTCTGCGCATTGCTCTCTCCTCACTACTAAGTTGAACTAGCTCAGAAATCTGCTTAACAGCTATTTGGCTGTCAGAATCTATAAGATCAGCCAAATTGTTCATCCATAAACCGGCCCCAAAATCATTGCCTGTCTTCAAAACCCCAACCGGTACCCCTCTCAAAACAGAGTCATACAAAATTGTTGAATAGACACCCAAAACACAATCAGCCATTCTTAGCGCCTCGTCTATAGAACTAACTGCTACTATGTCTAATCCTGACCTCTCACCAAGAAAACCGTAATCTCGTAACTGATCATCGGTGGTCATGTCTGGGCGCAACTTGAATATAATCCTAATTTTAGCCTTAGAGGCTAATCCGGATAAAAACTTAAGCATTTCTTTAGAGTTTGCACTTGTCTCATATGGAATCATTATGTTTATAGCATCTCCACCAATACCTCCTTCTTTATTTAAATATTTTATCGACGCGTCACCATACCCACTAATCTGGATTGATACCTCACGGAAATAGGTGCCGAGCTTTAAAAGCTCTCTTTTCCAATAATCACTCCAAACATACAATCTATCAGGAACTGGTATCTCTCCAGAAAGCATGGAGTCGGGATTCAACCAGCCAAGATGATACTTGGTGAAGTGCCCGTGTTGAAAAGCTATAGTTCTTATTCCTCTACTCTTAGCGGCTACAAGCATAGCGCCATAATGACTTGGATAATCCACGGTAAAAATAATCTTTACAGGCAAAGTAGAGAATATAAATTTCAACCCTCTTATCCTCCACTTAGCTAAAGATAACGCTCGATAATACCGAGAGGCAAAATACTTAGCCATAGAAATAGGAACTCCAAGATTATTTAATTGATTCTGATTAATTAAATAATTCTCTTTAAAGAAAAAAGTTTTGACTCTGTAAAAAAAATCTATGGATTCTAGAAAAAAAACATTTATTCTCCTGCGTTTAAATGTATTAAAAATCGTACGCCTAGATAGTGTTGTGTGGAAACATTCGGCAAAAGACATCTTCTTAAGGTCAAAATATCGATAAACTCGATCAAGACGAAAATCGTGATGTTTCTCTTTAGACGAAAGAGTGTCTGCTGCATACAGCAATACTTTCTTCCTAGAAAGAATAATTGCAATAATTCCTATGGCCGAAACAATGACAGAAAACAGGCCCGATAAAGAGGCTTCTACTAGCCCTCTTCTGCGACTAGCTCTCAAGCCCGCAATGGTGCCTCCACGCGATTCAAAAAACTCAGCATGAGTAAACAACAACTCTTGAGACACAAATGGGGTAAAATCGTAAGTACCCAAAACCCGATGGTCCTTAAGAGGCAGACCATTTATCTCTAGCTTTTCAAGTTTGTGTATAAAACTTAAGGAGTCCTTCAAACCTCGGTAATTCATGTGGATAGTTATTACATCCTGTATAATAAGACATTATGGAAAAAAAGATATTCATTCAAACAAATGACAAACAGCTTTTTGGGGCAAAATTAGCCAAATATGCAATAGAAAAAAACCTTAAAAAAGGGTCTATACCTGTAGAAATACTCAATGTTAACAACATAAAAGCTTTCAAAGATTTTAACGGGACCCCATTTACCCAGCACGGAGAAACAAGAATTTTTGACCTCAACGATTTACAGTCATTTATTTATTCTAGATTTATGCCTCCAGAACAAATGGGCTATGAAGGAAGATCTATCGTTATTGATCCAGACATCTTTGCTCTTACTGACCTAAACGACTTGTTTGATATGGATTATAGCGGAAAGGCAATACTCTGCTGTAAAAAAGGTGATGAGAATGTAAAGATATGGGATTCATCTCTAATGGTGTTGGACAATGCAAAACTTAAGCATTGGAAAATTTCGCAAATATTAAGTGACCTACGAGACAGAAAAACTGACCATCGAACCCTACTTAGACTCATAAAAGAAACAAGTGTTGGTGAGCTACCAGACATCTGGAACGATTTGGACGAACTTACCCCAGAAACTCGTCTTCTACACACGACCGAGCGCCTGACTCAACCTTGGAAGACAGGCCTACCCATAGACTTTACCCGAAACAAAATGCCAAAACTATTTGGTTTCATTCCTCGGGAATGGATACACAAGATTACTGGTAAATACCCTTCAAAATACCAGCGTCATCCAGACAAGAAGATTGAAGAGTTCTTCTTCAATCTAGCTGGAGAAGCACTATTAGCTGGAGTTGTATCCGTGTCTGAAATTCAGGACGAAATGGACAAAAACCACGTTCGGAAGGATATGTTAAAAATCTTGAAAGAAAGAGGTTTTATTAAATCTTAGTATAGAACTTTTTCAGAGATACAAAGAATTGGAATACCAGTATCTTTGCTCAACTGGATAGATTCTTCTCTAGAACTTTCCAAGAAAAGGTTTGGCTTAGTATCAAGTAAGACTCTTGTTTTATGAGCTGGATTTAGAGCCTTTCTCTCCTCTTTAGAATCAGCTGGGCATAGGAAAAGTTCTTTATATTTTACCCCTTGTTTTTTGAGCCACTCTTCCGTTTGTGGACGATACTTCTCTAATCTGTTAGATATAATAAAATCTATCTCATAAGAGGGTACTAAATACCTTTTAACATTTGAAATCCACTCAATATAACGAAGATTATCTGACTCTAACCCGTATGGGATATCCTCACAAAGAACGCCATCTAGATCGAAACCAATAGTAGTGGCTTTCTTGGAATGTAAAACATTCCACTCAAAGATGCGTGGCTGTGGGATCACTTTGTGATAGAAGTCCGCTCTACTTTCTTCTCCAGGTTTTATTATTAAAACCGCCTTATCAATTTGAGTATTCGGCAATTTAGACTTTACTAACTCAAAAACCTCTTCCATCGTGTCTCCACTGGACAAACTATCATCCACAATAACAACTCTGCCAAATTTAGAGTTGGCAACTTGCGGTATACGCTTGCTCAACCAAGATATATCTCCTACCGTCTCTGGAGTAGTCAGGGGAATACTTAATCTTAAAGAAAGTAGGTTGGCCACAAGAAGGCCACTTCTAGGGACACCGATTATTAGATCGTAATCCCAAACACGATCAAGTAACCAAGCGTCAGTCATCTCTACCAAATCTCGAAAAGACACAAATCTATATGTTGAGTTGGTCAAAACATTTTTAGCATTTCTTGCTCTAATGAATATCTTGGAGAGAATTTGTTTAAGCATACTAGCTGATTCTATTTAGGAAGACCTGACAAGTTAATTTGTTTGTTTAAAAAAGCCAAAACCTGTCTACCCCGGTTCCTCCAAGACAAAAGCTCAGAGTCTTCTAAAAGCTTTCTGGCTTTGTCTTTAGCTTTATCCATATCTCTTAAAACAAATCGAGTAACCCTAGCAAAATCCTCATGATCATCTGGGGTAAAAAAATAAGCGGTTCTATCATCAAGAATTTCCCTAATTGATGGGAGATCAGAAGCCATAATAGGTGTCCCACTCATCATATACTCAAATAACTTAATCGGAGAGGTGTAAAGAGACGAGAAAACATCTTTAGCACTATTGGGCAAGACGAGTAGATCAGCGGTTCTTAAGTAATTAGCTATCTCAGAATGAGGCCTGTGTCCTAATATAAAAATATTTTTAGTTGAAGAATACTTTTTCTTAAAATCAATTATGTCTCTCTCGGTACCACCTATAAAGACAAACGCCTCCTCTGGCATAAGTTTTGCTGCTTCAGCAAGGGTGTGAACTCCTTTCCAAGGGTACAAATGCCCAGTATAAAGAATTATCTTCTTGTTATCACTAAGGCTCAAATCTCTCTTCATTGTTTCTACAACCTGACCACCAAATTCTTCCAGATTTACTCCATTAGGTACCACTGTGGCAGGAATATCTGAGCCAACAAAATCTTTATGCAAAGCAACCAGTGCTCTATTAGTCATAACAATAATCTGAGCTTTTTTAAGAACTCTTTTTGCCCACCACTTTCTTTGATCATCGTGGATATTCCACCCAAATTTAATATCAAACCAAGACAAAACCCATAGAGAACGCCCGTCTCTTGAATAAATCCAATCAAAATTACCCTTAAGAATTTTGGCTAAACATTGGAAAGCAAAAAGCCATGTTGTCAGAAGAAACCCAACACGACCAAACCTCACGAAGTCAACACAAGGCAAATAAATGATGGAGAAGACCTTCTGCACATTATAGTAATCAAAAGGATCTTGCTTAATTGGGTTAAATCTTTTTGGAGCAAACATTACAACCTCATTGCCTTCCAAAGCAAAGGATTCGCACATCTTCATCATCTGAAGCCCATGAGCTCTCTCAGTAGGAATACGAGCGCTAGCTATATAACAAATCTTCATTTTAATAACAAAAAATATTGTAACAGTCGCCTTCCATTTCCTTCCTTTCATTTGAAGACTCAATTCTTTTTATTTTGTATCCAAAAGATTCAAGCATGCTGTACATGTTTTCCTTTGAGCTTTTAGATCTTTGTAACATTTTTTCATTAATTTCAACAATCAAACTCGGCTTATGAGCAAGCGTTTTTTTACCACCCATCAAGACAAAGGGTTCGTGTCCTTCAACATCCAATAGAATAAAGTCTGGAGTCCTATTTATTTTATCAAAGTATGAATCAATACTAATCCCTTGTATAACTTCTATTTTCTTATCTTTATTTCCATTATGTTTAATAACAGAAGACTGTCCAGAATCAACTACAATTTCTATAGGTTGATTGACCTCAGTAAGTGCTTTATGTTCAGGAAAAATATTTTTTATATCATTAATATTTATATTTTTAACTAATCTTTCAAACAACTTACTGGTAGGCTCAAACACATAAATAGATGCATAGGGATTAGCCCTAGCCGCTATTAAGGCATAATATCCTAAGTGCCCTCCAGCTATAAGAATTGTTTCTTTATCCTTAATGTTATTAATAAATAAATCTACTGTCTGTGGTTCCCATGGATAATAACCTTTCTTCCCTAAAAGCATTATGGTCTTACTGACCATATCCAACACGTCTTGATAAACAGTCATCTTTAATTCATTCCCAAATTCTACAACCTCAGAATAATCTCTGGGCAATAATTTATTTGTCATTGGCCAATATATAAAATCCTTGATCGGTTTAATTGGATCAAAAAATTTAGCCAGAACAGATAACATCTTACGTATATATATAGACGTTAACATTTCAATTGATTATAACAGAATAGATTCTAAGGTCTTATCCAACAAATTTCGATCAAAAAGGCCTAGGGAGACGCCTCTAGCCTTCTCACCTAAAGACCTCCTCTTATTTGAGTCAGTGGCAAGCTCTTCTATAGCTTGTGCAAACTCTTTGGCACTACTGGCACATACCACGCTCTCTCCATCTATAAATAGATACCCAGCCAAGCCTCTGCTTGATGTGATGGTGGGTACACCTAAAGCAAGTGGCTCAAAGATCTTCTGTTGCATACCAGAGCCGAAGAGAGATGGTACCACTGCTATATCCATAGAAGTCCAGAAGTCTACAGAACTTGGCACAAATCCATCATAAATAACATTTTGTGGGAGCATCTCTCTAATAGAGTCTGGCAACCTATTGCCTGTTATGTGCACCTCAACTCTCTCCGATACCTCTTTAGACAAGAGTGGTAGAACCTTTTGTATCAAAAATAGTAAGGCATCTATATTGTGGCTTACGCTATACGTTGAGGACATATAACCCAACTTAAGTACTGAAGTATCTCTATACTCTCTCTTTGCTTCTAAGCGAGATGGAAGGTCTCTTAAAGGTAGAGTTGAGACACTCTTACTCCATAACTTTTTATAAACCTGCTCTTCCTTGGGGGTAATAGCAAAGAGCCAATTACTTTTGTGTAAAGAAATTATCTCACTCAACAACTTCGGTACAGCCCTTAATAAATTAAGTGGAGTCCATCCATCCTCATCCAAGAAGTGAGTTGGCTCAAAGTTTATAGATCTGGTAATAATCTTGGCCTTCTTAACCAAATGATATAAAGGCCAGAGATATGTGTAGTCAAACCAGCCAATCTCTGGGTCAAACTCTTCAACCTCTCTCCTCAAGACTTCTTGTATCTCTGTATCAAAGTATTCATAAGCAGCCCCGTCCCAATATTTTGGGTTTACCAACCGCTTCCACATATTCTTCCTGCCGACAAACTTATAAGAAACTGGAGTAATCTTGATACCAAGTTCCTTCCTCGCTTGCTCTATATGCTCCAAATCACTTGGCAAGACTTTGGTAATAACTCTCACCTCAAAGCCATTCTTAATGAACCACTTTATCCCCTCTAAACGATCTTGCTCATCTGCCCCACGTCCTTGGAACGGCGACCTCGGCGTCACTATAAGAATCTTCTTCATAGAGTTACTTTGTACTTCTTAGCCCAGATTTGGAAGGTGAGTATGGCCCAGAGTATTGTGAGGTTGTACTCCTTCTTACTTATGTGATCCTCAAGCATCTTTGAGACTTCTGACCAATCAAACATGCTACTGGTTGGAGCGTAGTAGTCTGGCGAAAGCACTTCTTTGAAAATCTTTTGTATCTCCTTCCTCCTTATCCACTTAGCTCCGGGAGAGAACCACCCACGCTTAGATTCTTTAAATAGCTCTTTAGGAAGCACATCTCTAAAGGCATCCTTCAGAATCTTCTTGATGCTAAAAGGAGTTACCTTAAAGCTAATGGGCAACCTCATCGCCAAGTCCACCACCTCTCTATCAAGTAGAGGCACCCGCTCCTCAAGAGAGCCCTGCATACTCATCTTGTCTCCCAAGGAGAGGGCTTGGTCGGGCAACCAACTCCTAATGTCCGCAAGCATAAGCGCATCAGTCTTGTCCAAGTCAGCATCAACATACTTAGCGAAGGTGCTTGAGACAGAGCTCATCGGTTTGAAGATATCTTTGCAGACAACTCTTGAAAGTTTCTTGTCCTTCTCAAACTCAAACTGGGCCAGTCGCTCAAGAGCCGACATCTGAAGTGCCCCCTTAATCTTCTTGGGGAGAAAGCTCTCAACCCAAGGGATCTGCCCAACAACATCTACTCGCCTACTCATCCTATATCTCTCATACCCTCCGAAGAGCTCGTCTCCACCATTGCCCGACAGCACCACTGTCACCTCCTTATTAGCAAATTTGGAGAGTAACGCCATCGGGATTGAAGTTGGGTTCGATATAGGGTCATCTATGCTCTCTATAACTCTCACAAGGTTCTTGGCTATATCTTCCACACTCAAGACCAGTGGGTGATGTTCTGCACCAAAATACTTTGCTGTCCTCTCTGCTAGATCAAAGTCTTTGTTGAACTTCTCCCTCTCCTCATCATCGTTTAGTTCAAAACCAATCGAGAAAGTTTTGATGTTCTTCCTCACCTTAGCTACAGAGGCCAACACTATGCTTGAATCTATCCCCCCTGATAAATACACTCCCACCGGTACATCTGCGACTAGTTGCCTCTCTACAGCTCTCTCTACCAAATTCCTAACTTCTTCTTTAACTTCCTTATAACTTGGACTTTTAATATTTAACTTAGGTTCATAGTATTTATCTACAGACAGCTTTTTCCCCTGAAGAGTGAGAGAGTGCCCGGGAGAAAGTTTGTTTATCCCTTTAATAAGAGTCTTCGGCTCTGGAGCATAGAGGACCCGCATAAACTGATTAAACACTTCTAGATCAAGCTCTCTCTTTATGTCATGCTCTAAAATAGATTTGATTTCAGAAGCAAAGATAAACTTCTCTCCATCCCAAAAGTAGTAGAAGGGCTTCACTCCCATGTGGTCACGAGCGCAGAAGAGTTCCTGCTTCTTCTTATCCCAAATAGCAAAGGAGAAGATGCCATTTAGCTTGTCTACCACCTTTTTCCCCCACTTCTTGTACCCAGCAAGTATCACCTCTGTGTCACTCTTGGTCTTAAACATATACCAAAGCGACAACTCTTCCTTAAGCTCTTTGAAGTTGTATATCTCACCATTAAAGACTATGACAAGCTCATCATCATTGTCCTCCATTGGCTGACTAGCAGATTTAGAGAGATCGATAATAGAAAGCCTTCTGTGAAAGAGGGTTACACCTTCATCAACAAAGACACCAGAGTCGTCCGGACCTCTATGCTCCAGACAAGAGCCCATCTTCTCCCCAAGCTCTTTATCCTTAAAGTTAAATCCAGCTATGCCACACATGATTGTAGAAGTTTAACAATTTTCTCGGCGACATTCTCTACATTGTGTTTCTTGACCACAAGCTCTCTTGCAAGCTTCTCATACTCTCTCCTCTTCTCCGTATTCCACGACAGGACCTTCTCAATCTTTGAAGAGAGATCCTTAGCATCATCTTCTTTAAAATAAAGCTCGTCTCCAAACTCACCCAAATCATTTACATACACCTCTGTCGGCACAATACTTGGCACGCCCATACTCATCGCTTCAAGCTCTGTCTTGCCAAAGCCTCCACCACCTTGCATCCGCACAAACACTTTGTGCTTAGCATACACCTCTGGTGCATCCTTATTAGCCACGCTTCCACGCCAAGAGATGTTCTTCAAATCTTTTGCCATCTCTTTAAGTTTCCTCAAGTACTCATCATCCTCTACTCTAGCCGGCTCACCATAAATACTTACACTCGGATACAATCCCCTCTCGGCCAAAATCTTCACCGCTTCTATCAGAGTCTCTATCCTCTTAACTTTTGAAATCCTTGATATTGCCAAGACGTCAAACTCTGGCTCCAAATCTTGAGGTTTAAAAATTTCTGTATTAATACCATGACCCGTGGAGACAACTTTGTCTGAGTTATATTCAAAACTCTCTTTGGACGGTGTCAGTATGTAGTAAACACGATCTATCGCCCACTTAGCCACCGAACTAACCTTGATGTGTGCATACCACATCACTACAGGTTTCTTGAAAAAAATATTTAATGGATACAAAGCCCTCACATACTCTGGTGCCATATGGACGAAGACACCATCTGTCCTAAACATCGCTCTTAGTGCGTGGAAGTAGAAAAGAATTGCTTGCACGAACTTTGGCCACCCTCGCTCCTTACCGAGAGAGAAGACTCTGACGTTTGGTGGCAATGAGTGCTTGCCCTTCGCAAGACAAATTACATCCACCCCCTCTACTCTCTTGGCCAAGGCCCCAACCCAAGAAATGAAGAAGCCCAAAACATCATCACCCTCATCTATCTTTTGTGTGATTACTAGGAGTCTCATCTTTGGCCTTCTTTAAGCAGGTTTTGCCAGTTATTAAGCATTTGGGCCTTATAGGCCTCCTTGTCTAGGAGTCTGGCTTCCAAGGCCTTCTTGAGGGCCAAAACAAGCCTTTGGCGAAGACTTTGGTCGGACATTAGCCTAGATAGCGCCTTGGCCAAAGAAGCCTCATTTGGCTCAAATATAAGCACTTCCTCACCATCCTTAAGCTCCTCTGCTAGCCCCACCTTGGTAGTAACTACAGGCAAGCCACATAGCCCTGCCTCAACCAGAGAGAGTCCATACCCCTCAAAGTCCGAGGTTTGGACGAAGACATCTGCACTCTTGTAATAGGAAACCAAATCCTCCTGCCACCCGACAAGCACGACGCCTTCTTGCTTATCAAACTTTTCTGGTCCGGAACCAACAATCACAAGCCCTGAGTCTGGAAACTCTTTCTTCAATATTTTTAAAGCGTCCAAAGCTAGACCAATGTTCTTCTCCTCTGTGAGACGTGAGACCATAAGAAGAACGTTTTTGAAACCATACTTCTCATGCAGATCAAACTTCGCTTCTCCCGACACCCTATCTCTATCTACATAGATAGGAAGTGTGTAAACATTTGTGACACCAAACCTTCTCTTGACCTCCTCGCCAACCGACTGAAGCACAACTCTTACTCCAGAGGCTTCCCTAAAATTCCTACCCATCATAAACTTGCGGACGAGGTTTAGGCCACCTCCAAAATTTTTAGAAAACGGATTTGTATGAAGCTGAACCTCGAGAGGAACTCTTTTTGCCTTACTCAAATTAACTCCAACCCAACCACACTCAAATGGATCTTGTGCGGTTATAAGATCGGCATCTATCTTCTCCCCGACAGTCAGTGCATCAAATGGTCTTAAAAACTTAAACTTAGAATTTGTTGGGTAGGCCCAAACGTTTGAGGATATCTGTACTCTTGGCTCAAGACCGGCAGGAGAAAGTACAACAATATGGAGCTCGTCTACAAGCTCGCCATACTCCTTCATCCTTTTTGAGACAGCACTTTGAGAAACTAGGGTGTTACGGTCGTTTGAGACCATAAGAATCCTGAGGCCATTTTGCTTCATGAGATATACTATAATACACACAATGAACAAACGCGACGCATTCGCTAAAGAGAAATTGGAGGCTATCTTTAAAGATAAAAACCTAATAATTGATATAGGTGGAGGTCTTCGAATTAGTCCAGAAAAAAACAATCGTAAGGAAACAGATTTTCCCTATCTTCTGCCCCTAATTAAAAATGTTCAATACAAAATTCTTGATAAAGTACCCGACTATAACCCCGATATGGTTGGAGATGTGCAGGACTTACCACTTGAGGACAATAGCGTAGATGCGTTTGTTGCTATGTGTGTTCTGACACACGTTGAAGAACCACAAAAAGCTATGCGTGAGATGTACCGATGTCTAAAACCAGGGGGAAAAATATTTCTATTCCTACCCTTCCTATACTATTACCATCCACTAGGAGACTACTATAAAGATTTTTATAGGTTCACCGAAGACGGTATAAAATATATGATGAAAGACTTCTCCACTGTAGAACTACAAAGTGTACGAGGACCTGTGGCTACAATAATGAACTTGATTCCGATATTCTCCAAAAGAACAAGAATGTTTGACTGGATAGACCAATTTTTTAAACCCAACAGCAAGCAAGTTAGTGGTTATAACGTCTTTGGCATAAAGTAGCTAGAGTAGGCTAGTTTTGCTAAAATAGCTATTATAAATGGAAAAAGAGAAGGTCGTTATTATCGGTTTCGGCTGGGTTGGTCAAGCCAACGCTTTAGCTCTACTTTTGGACGGCTATAGTGTCTCTGTTTATGACCCAGGGACCCCAACAGAACATTACCCAGAGTACTCAAGTTTATATAGAAGTATTAAACGCCTTGAGACCCCTCTTGAAGTAGACTCAGAAAAAACTGTATATATCGTCTGTGTTGGCGATCGTGTTGACGAAGAGGGTAACCAAGATATCTCTCTTATTAAAAAAGCTCTTGAACCTCTAAAAAATGCCAGTGGTTCTATAATTCTTAGGTCTACCATCCTCCCCTCTTATCTTAAGGATCTACATTTTGATATTTATCTTCCAGAGTTCTTGCATGAGAAAGCTGCTGTTAAAGAATGCGTCAATCCACAATATGTTGTGGTTGGAAAAAAGAATGAAAACGTAACAATCCCCTCCTTTATAGAAATATGGAGAAAAAGAAGTGTTAAACAGATGGACTGTACACCAGAACAAGCTTCTCACGTTAAGTACTTATCCAATTTTTGGAACTCTCTTCGTATATCATTTGTCAATGAGTTTGGTTGTTCAATTGAGGAACCAAAAGATAATGCTGCCGTAGCAAGAATCGATACTGTTATAAACTTTATCTTCGCAGACGAACTCTATGGGAAATTCGGTAGATCATTCGGTGGCCACTGTCTACCGAAAGACACTCGCGCTTATACAAAATGGAGTGAGAACAACAATCACCACTCGTACCTACTTCGTGGCACAGTGGAGTCAAACGATGCCCATCGTATGCGTGAGGAGAAGCATAACCATCTTAAAGAGTGGTTTTCTAATTGGCCAGAGCCAGCTGGTTCCGGATGGGTTGCACTCCACATCCTTGGTAAATCTATAAAGAGAAACCTGCTACACCCCTTCGCTGCTCTAAAGCGCAGAAAAACAATAGTAAGTCGTAAAAATATATAAAATGACTAACACAATACTTGTTACCGGAGGAGCGGGGTTTATTGGGTCACATCTTTGCGAAGCGCTAGTCAAGGAAGGGCACAGTGTTGTTGCCGTAGACAACTTTGAACCTTTTTACCCTCGAAAACAAAAGGAGGAGTTCATCAAGTGGCTCATGACTCAACCAAACTTCACACTAGTAGAAGCGGATGTGCGAGATAGAGAGAAGATGGAGCAAGTTTTTGCTGAGCACAAGTTTGACCACATCTTCCACCTTGCTGGACGAGGAGGTATCCGCCATTCTAAAGAAAACCCCTTCTTCTACCTAGATGATATTGCTATGGGTACTCTTGTTATCTTAGAATCTGCTGCTAAGCATGGGGTGAAATCGATTGTGAATGCCAGCACCTCATCCGTCTATGCCCAAACTGACGGCACTCCTTCCAAAGAAGATGCCGACACCAACCACCCCGGTTCCGTCTATACAGCTGCGAAAAAATCCGCCGAGCTCCTAGCACACGCGTATCACGTGCTCTATGGCATAAGCGTGATAAACGTACGCTTCTTCTCAGTCTTTGGACCTAGATGTAGACAGGATATGATTATTTATAAATTCTCCAAAAAAATTATGGCGGGGGAACCTATCCTAGACTTCTATCCAGACCCCAAGCGTGACTTCACCTATGTGTCTGACATAGTTGCAGGTCTCGTCGCAACAATGAACCTCCCAGAAAAGAGTTACGAGGTACTAAACCTTGGAAACGGAAACCCTAGAGCTGTCACTGATTCGATCAAGGTCTTAGAAGAAGTTTTGGGTAAGAAGGCCGTCATGGGCGATCGTGTTGAAACTCCAGCATCCGATATGGCCGTAACAAATGCCGATACTAGTCGTGCACAAAAATTACTCAAGTGGAAACCTGAGGTAAGCCTAGAAGAAGGGGTTAAACTCTTTGCTGAGTGGTATCTAAACACTCCCCAGTTTACCGATTAGTAGCCGTATTATAGAGATCCATAAATTGCTTGATGACTACTTCTAGTTCGTATTGATGTGACTCATCATAAGAGAACTTTGCTATCTTGTTCCTAAGTTCCAGATCATCCTTAAGAAGTTTAAGTCTGTTCACCAACATTTCCTCATCCATAATTTCATACAAATATCCCGTCTTTCCTTCCTGAACAATCTCATGACAACCTCCTACATTTGTTGAGATGATGGGGAGGCCGAAGTGCATTGCCTCAACGAACACATTGGGGAACCCCTCTTCAAGAGAAGTTGAGACATAAACACTTGCCTTCGCAAAACGCTCATAAATCTCACTAGATTCTATCCGACCAGTGAGAGTGACCTGCTTATCGATGCCAAGCCTCTTTGCAGTATCTCTAACCTTCTCTACTTCCTCTTCAGAGCCTGTGCCAATTAGAACAAGTTCCGAGCCTGCATCCTTAACTTTAGCAAAGGCCTCAACAAGCATAGAGAGGCGCTTGTGTGGGATGAAGCGATTAGCGGATATAACGGTATACGGATCCCCTTTCTTCATATCTTGATATCCACCAGCCGGAAGATCTAGGGCATTGTAAATAATGCGAACATTATTCCTATGGCCTTGAACCTTCTCAATGTTCTGCGCACGAAACTCAGAAGGAGCCCAGATATAGTCAAACATTCCTAGACCTATCTTTTCTATCTTCCACATAAATCTAGCTAAAGCAGACTTGTTATATAAATCCTCAAAGTCTTTGGCCTTCACCCCACTCGTTGAGAGGGTCTCCCAAACCCAATCTCCAGCAAACTTAATGACCGTTGGAATATCAAACTTTCTAGAAATCCAACCAGCAATAAAGGACAGAACGCTTGCACTATGGCAATGAACAATGTCTGGCCTCTCTTTTCTCAAAATCTTCACGAAGTACCAAGGGAAAACCGTCCAACGAATAGCCTTATCTAACGGCGTTCCAGTGTATTTCCACGGATATCTATAAACCGGATAACCATCTGGCGACTTACACTCAAAACGCTCACCAATAGTCAGAACAACCACCTCTTGCCCTGTCTTCTTTAGAGTCTGACAAAGCGAATAACACTGGGTAGAAGGCCCCCCAATAGCTGGAGGAAATATGGGGGCGTACATTAATATCTTCATATCCTTCCGAATAACTTACCACCTATCTCCTCTGCTATCAAATTCCAGTCATACTTCTCCCTTGCTAGACGCTTACCGTTGGTTATTAGATTCTCTCTTAAGCGCTCACTCTTCATAAGGCGCTCCACCTGACGGGCTATGGCTTTGGGGTCCTTTGTGGGCACAAACAGGCCTGTGGGGTGCCTCTGAGGACTCTTGTCTGGATCAGATATGAAGTCCGGTATTCCTCCCACTGGCGTAGCTATCACGGGCAAGCCTACGGCCATGGCCTCTATGAAGGAGTTCCCCATCCCCTCTGAGAGCGAGGGTCTGACGAAGATGTGCGAGGCTCGTAGATGCCCCACCATCTCTCCGTGATCCATATGGCCTAAGAATTTGACCCTACTCTCCAGACCCAAGCTTCTGGCTTTAAGCTTTAAGCTTTTATCAAGTGGGCCACTACCTATAACCTTGAGCTTAACTCTATCGGGTAAAAACTTTAGAGCATCTATGATGTCACCGACCCCATTCTTCTTTACCAGCCTTGAAGTGGTTATGAGTATGACATTCTCTTCCATCTTGGCTGTCTCACCAGAGAACTTACTTACATCAACTCCGTTTGGTATCACTTCCACTCCTTCCCTGCGCCCCATACTCCTTGCCCAGTCAGCAAGATAGTTAGATATGGCTTGAACCACATCGGCTCTTATGAAAATCTTTTTGAATATCGGATAGATCAAAAAAACTTTCCTCTTTATAGATGAGAGTGAGTCGCCTTCTTGGAGAGTGAGGATGAACTTAGCCTTCTTGTTTAAGGTCTTGAAGAGGAGTCCTGCAAACCCTGCCCAGTTGGCCATGATGGACCATACGTGAGTATACTGGCGAGTACGGTTAAGCGATAGAGCTTTGAGTAAAGCCTTGAGAGGAAAGAAGTGCTTAGGTCCGCCGACTCTATAGATATTCACATTGCCAAACTTCTCCTCACTTTTATGAGACTTATCAAAGCGGAGAGTGATCATATCAAACTCAACCTCGCTTAGGCGTGTGGTGATCTCCTTCACCGCAACCTCTGCCCCACCGACAAGTGGATAGTAAGCTATAGAGAAGATTAAGACTCTTTTGTTTTTACTCGACATCTAGAAGGGCTTTGAGTTCGGCTTCGGGAACCTCTTTGGGCTTTTTGGGCTCGGGAGGAAGAGTTGGTTTTTGTTCTATCTTTGGTTGAGAAGGAGTCTCTGGTTTGTTTGTTTTTATTATTGAAGAGAGGGCGTTCTTGAGCTCACTCACATTCTTTTGTGACACAGGACGTTGGTTATTGGACTTTTGCTTCAAGACATCAAGAGAGAGGTTCTTTAGGGGTTTAAAACTATCACTCTCATCCGCAACAGGAGGTGGAACAAATTTGGGTTTGGGCTCTGCTCTGTATTCTGGCTTATATTCTGCCCTTGGCTTCTGTTCGAAGCTTCTACCTTCTGGCTTCTTAGGCTTCACCTCCTTCTCCTTCCTGCCTTCTTCGTGCCACGCTTGTATCCTCTTCTCTACATTGGCCTTGGGCTCAGCGTAGACTCTTCTTGATTGTCTGATGATCTCCTCTACCGAAGAAACTTCTGGCTTCTCTATCGGCTTCAAGGTACTTGCTGAGAAGGGTTGAGAGCCTATACCGTCTATCATAAGCTTAAGATATATTTGGTACGAACCAAGGTTAACCAAGTCTTCTGCGGTGAAGGTAGGGGCAAACTCCTTCTCAAGTACTTCTGCATCATAGGCCCCCACGCGGAAGGTGATCATCGTACCCACATTGCCGAAGACCGCTGCTCTGACCTCTTCCTCCATCTGCTCTATGTACTGATGTGCGATAGTTAGGTTTAGCTTATACTTCCTTGCTTCTGACAAAATATCTGCAAAAGATTCGTTAGCAAAAGACTGGAACTCGTCTACATATAGATAGAAGTTTGGAAGCTTCTGCAGTTCTTGCTCACTCTTATCGGCACGACTCATCGCGGCAAGATAAATCTTCGTGATAAGCATAGAGCCAATGAGGTTGGCATTGGCCTCGCCCACTCTACCCTTGGAGAGGTTGATGATCACTATCTTGCCCTCATCCATAAGCTTCCTTATGTCAAAGGAGGATCGCTCTTGGCCGATGATATTCCTCACCAAAGGGTTGCTGATAAACTGGCCGATTTTGTTTTGTATCGCAGCACCAGCCTCTTGCATATACTTGTCGCCGTACTTTGCAAACTCATCAACCCAGAAGCTTTTTACCGAAGGGTCCTTGATGTTGTCTACAATCTTGTTCCTATAGTCCTTATCCGAGAGCATCCTGTTGACCCCAATGAGAGTTGAGCCGGGGTACTCAAGAAGGGCTAGCAAAATGTTGTTTAGGATATACTCCATCCTCGCACTCCATGCGTCTACCCAGATCTTCTTGAAGGCACTCATTAAGCCGTTCGCCACTAAGTGTCTCTTGTCTACACCCACATCCTCCATCACGTTGAAGGAGATTGGGAACTCAGTATCGAAGGGGGCAAAGTAGATGACATCCTTGATGCGCTCTGGTGGTATGTACTCAAGCAAGAGCTCTGCCGTCTTGCCATGTGGGTCTATGAAGGCCATGCCTTCGTTGCCCTTGATGTCCTGCACAGCCATGTTCTCAAGCAAGGTAGACTTACCCATACCGGTCTTACCTATCACGTAGACGTGTTTAAGTCTGTCCTTGGCTTTGATGCCAAAGGCTACGCGCTTGTTCCGAGAGTCGGTCTCGGCGAAGTAAGTTATCTTCTCCGGATTGTACATTTCCTAATATTATACAACGAAACTTGATTTTGGCTTAGATTAAAGATAATGTAACCTGAGACAACCAAAACACGAGGGAGTGGCTAATGAACACTGCACGCAAGAAACCAAAGTCTGAAGACTGGCTCGGTATGAGAGGCGTCCTCTCAGGAGACAGTACAAGGGTTGAGCTCGAGATCATTGAGACGATAGAGCGTGATGGGCACATCTCCACTCGTCAGAACCCGCACATTCGTAAGGAGCATGTCCAGAAGATCAATGCTCTGCTCCAAGAGTTCCACTATGATTGGCGTATAGCCGACGAACACGGAAAGTTGGACGACTTGGGAGAGGATCTCTCCATCTTCCATATCCATCATCAGCGGATGTCCACAACCATCTAACCCCCACCTAACCGTGGGGGTTTTCTTACTCTATAAGATACGCCTCTCTTGTATACCTATTGCCGGCGTCCCAAAAGAGCCATCCTGTGAGACCTGAGTCGTATGTGGCCTTCATCTGTGCTTGTATCTCTGGTACTCCGTATGGTGCCCCAAGGTCAAAGTCTTGTAGCCATGGCTTAAGCTTTGATGGAGTTGAAGTGGCACGACCATTTGCCAAGTTCCACATCTGCTCTCTCTCTACAGCCTTGTCCATTGAGTACTTCACAATCTCGTATGGATGTGTGGCAGGATCGCCAAAGCCTCCAACGTTCCATGAGTAGTGCGATGGGTAGACCATTGGGTAAACATAATCAAAGTATGGCAAAACTTTCTCCAAAACCTGACCAATACCAAGATCATCATAGAGAAGTGTGGCGAAGCCAAAGATATCTGCAGAAGTCTTCATACCGGTATCTTTAAGATTTTGATGAAGATAGGAGAAGAAGCTCTCAAGCATCTCTACTCGTGTGGATGTCCCCACTGTTAGAGAGTAGTGAGCGTCCTGCATATCTCCATCAGATGGGTATCGTATGTAGTCAAAGTTAATCTCATCAAAGCCTATCTCATAAGCCTCCTTAGAGAGGGCGATCATGTGGTCCCAATACTCTCTTGCCCCCACGTCTATAAAAGCCAGCCCCTTCCGGTCTCGCCACGTTCCTCCTGTGCTCTTCGACTTCACCGCCATCTCTGGATGAAGCTCTGCAAACTTAGGATCTTGGAAGACTGTGATACGCCCTATGACATATATATCTGCTTCGTGGAGTTCTCCTATGAACTCCTTCATATCTTTAACGAAGCACTTAGCGGTCGGCTCAAGCGAGATGTCTCCCGAGTAATCCTTGATATCTATAACAACAGAGTTGAGCTCTGTCTCCTCTACAAACTTCTTCAAGCTCTCTCGCCAAGAAGGAGTGCTCGCTACACAGGAAGTCATGTATATAGCCTTGAGAGGTTCTGGAGTCTCCACATGAGTAACCACAAACACAGGCTCAGTAGATGACGCCACCTCTTCCTCTACCTTTTCTACCACGACATACTCTTCCTTGGACAAAATGGGGAGAATAAAACTTATCCCAACCAAAAAGAGTACCCCCACACCAATCCATACAAATCCTCTACTCTGTGTCGCCTCCACTGCTTTGACTTAAATCTGTTTGCTGAATAACTTCTTCGTTGCGTGTCTTCATTGCCATGTGTCTCCTCTCGGCCTTAGCCTTACGAGTGAGTCTCTTGTCTATAGATATAAGTACAGACAAAAAGACAATACCAAGACCTCCAACCACTTGGAAGAACATCTCCCAAGAGTGTGGGAAACCAAGTACGGGTAGTAAGGCAATGAAGAATCCTATGAGAAGTATGACTCGACTTTTAGGCATTTGAAATATTATACACGAAGTGTGCGCACACTAGGGATCGAACCTAGGACCTCACGAGTATCAGTCGTGTGCTCTACCAGCTGAGCTATATGCGCGTGCGAGCAATATATCAAAAATCAGGCCATAAAACAAACAAAAACCCCCAGCTATGGCTGGGGGGTGGGCTCAACTGATGCTGGAGCAGAACTCGTCGGCAGCGCCGGAGTGTCTTCCTGTGATGGACCGTAGCGGTACCAGGCGTAGACGGCTACTCCGATGATGGCAACCACCACCAGAAGTCCCATGATCATGGCACCCTTGTCGCTAGGAGCCTTTGCTTGAGCATCACTCAAAGTACGAAACTTGGTCATTACCCACCTCACTTAATGGTTTATGGCAGGGGTTCTGGGTAAGTACATTACTCTTCCTATAAATTTTTGCAAGACAAAACCGCCTTAGGGCGGTTTTGTACTATCGTTCTCTGTTTTGCTCCGTTCACTAGTCTTTCCCAGTGTCAGACCGGTTTTTAGGATTTCCGGACAAATCCATTATGAATCCTTAAGGAATCCACAATATCGACTCTGTAACCTCTACTTTTGGTAGAAGATTTTCAAATTGAATTACTCCACGAGCAGCTTCCGCTACCCGTGCCTTGTTACGACTTACTCCCTGTCGATGAACTTACCGTGGGCGGACAAACGTCCGACTTCGGGTACTCCCATCTCCCTTGAGTTGACGGGCGGTGAGTACAAGACTTGAGAACGTATTCACCGCGGTATAGCTGACCCGCGATTACTAGCAATTCCAACTTCATGAGGTCGAGTTTCAGCCCTCAATCCGAACTGACGCACCTTTTCTTAGGATTGGCTCAGGGTTACCCCGTCGCGACCCGTTGTAGATGCGATTGTATTATGCGTGTGGCCCAAGGTATCAGAGGGACATGCTGACCTGGCGTCATCCTCGCCTTCCTCCCCCGTCTGTACAAACGAGTCTTGCGACTCGCGCACACAAACGGGGGCAGTCTCGCCAGACACTTGTAACTGGCAACGAGGGTTGCGTTCGTTACCCCACTTAAGGGAACAATTCAAATCACGAACTGACGACGGCCATGCATCACCTGTCTACGAGTCCTTGCGGACGGAATCTATTTCTAGAAGCCTTCACGTAGATTTCTAACCTTGGTAAGGTTTTTCGTTTATCATCGAATTAAACCGCATAATCCACTGCTTGTGCAAGTCCCCGTCTATTCCTTTGAGTTTTAGCCTTGCGGCCGTACTACCCAGGCGCTTCACTTAACGCGTTAGCTTCGCCTCTGAGGGGGTCGATTCCCCCAAAAGCTAGTGAAGATCGTTTAGGGCGTGGACTACCTGGGTATCTAATCCAGTTCGCTACCCACGCTTTCGTGTTTCAGTGTCAGGAATGCCCTAGTTGAGTGCCTTCGCTTTTGGTGTTCCCCATGATATCAACGGATTTCACCCCTACTCCATGAGTTCCCTCAACCCCTAACATCCTCTAGTCTGGCCGTTTCCCCCGCACTTCTTGGGTTAAGCCCAAGGCTTTAACAGGAGACTAACCAAACCACCTACACACCCTTTACGCCCAATAATTCCGGATAACGCTTGGGGCACTCGTATTACCGCTGCTGCTGGCACGAGTTTAG
>CAZSOL010000005.1:0-2439 GCA_964608585.1 uncultured Candidatus Saccharibacteria bacterium
ATCATGTCACACACAGTACACCCATATTCACATAGACTTGGCATCTTAAGAGACTGGAAGAGTCGCTGGTTTTCTCCTAAGGGGAAGTTCAAAGAGTTTCTTGAGACAGATGTACTTATCCGAAGGTTTTTGGACAAAAAGCTCAAGGGGCACTTCGTAGCTGACATAGAGATAGAGAGAAGTCAGAAGGCTATCAGAGTTATCATCTCCACCTCCCGCCCCGGTATGATCATCGGCAGGTCAGGCGACGGCTCACAGAAGCTCCTTGCCGATGTGAAGAAGCTCCTTGAGAAGAAGAAGCTCCTCCCTCCTGCTGTTGAGCTCAAGCTTGATGTGAAGGAGGTTAAGTCGCCAGAGTCTAACGCAGCTATTGTGGCTCAAATGGTAGTAGAGGGTTTGGAGAGACGCATGCCCTTCCGCCGTGTGATGAAGAGCATGCTTGAGAAGGTGATGGCAAACCGTGATGTACAAGGAGTGAGGATCTTCCTCGCAGGACGCCTTGGTGGAGCAACTATGTCTAGAACAGAGGACAGGAAGCTTGGACGTATACCTCTACAGACCTTCCGTGCAGATGTTGACTATGCTTGTACTAAGGCTGTGATGCCATACGGAGCTATTGGCGTTAAGGTTTGGATATACAGAGGAGAGGTCTTTGATAAGGAGGGTCAGAAATAATTTTTACCACTATGCTTTTCCCTAAGAAAGTTAAATACCGCAAGTGGCACACTATGAGGAAGAACCCTCTAAAGGTTGGTCCTGCTACTCGTGGCATCACCGTTGCCTTCGGTTCCTTTGGTCTTAAGGCTTTGGGTCCTGCACGTATCAAGAGCAACCAGATAGAGGCAGCGAGGAAGGTCCTCTCTCGCTCTATTGGTAAGACAGGCAGACTTTGGATTCGCATTTTCCCCGATATGCCTTATACTTCGAAGCCCGCAGAGGTTAAGCTCGGTAAGGGTAAGGGAGACCTACAGGGTTATGTAGCTCCAGTTAGGTCTGGAAGAGTTCTCTTTGAGGTAGATGGTGTAGCAGAGCCTATAGCTCGTGAGGCCTTGAGGAAGGCGGGCACCAAGCTTCCGGTCAAGACTAAGATAGTCGCAAGAATAAACTAACATGGCTAAGAAACTAACAGGCACAGTGGTATCAAACAAGATGAAGGACACAGCAGTGGTCCTTGTTGAGCGATACGAGAAGCACCCAAAGTACGAGAAGTACATCAAGAGCTCTAAGAGATTCAAGGCTCATGATGTTGGCAACACTGCCCAAATGGGGGACAAGGTTACTATCGTTGAGAGCAAGCCAATCTCTAAGGATAAGCATTTCATAATAGTTAAGTAATATGATCCAACCACGTTCCATCGTCGAGATAGCAGACAACTCCGGAGCCAAGATCGGCAGGATCTTCAAGGTACTTGGAAGCTCCAAGAAGCGCTATGCTCGTATTGGTGACATCGTGGTCCTCTCTGTACAGAAGGCCGAGCCAAGGAAGACCGTGAAGAAGAAGGACGTCCTCTATGCTGTAGTGGTTAGGAGTCGAGCCCCATTTAGAAGGAAGGATGGCTCATATGTCCGCTTCGACGAGAACGCTGTTGTCATCTTGGATAACGCCAAGGAGGAGCCTATGGCAGGGCGTGTCTTCGGACCAATACCTCGTGAGATTGGTGAGAAGGGCTTCCAGAAGATTATCTCACTAGCCCCTGAGGTTGTATAAATAAAAACATGCACGTAAAGAAAGGCGACAACGTAATAGTGCTCACAGGCAAGGACAAGGGTAAGTCAGGGCAAATTTCTCGTGCCTTCCCCAAGCTTGGCCAAGTTTTGGTTGAGGGTGTAAACATCAAGAAGGTGCATGATAAGCCCAAGAAGAAGGGTGACAAGGGCCAGATAGTGGAGAGAGCCTACCCGATAAACGCTTCTAACGTGCGACTAAAGAAATAATATGGAAACTCTCAAGGACAAGGTAAAGAATATCTCTGGTTACAAGAACCTAATGCAGAGCCCAAAGCTCTCCAAGGTTATTGTTTCTGTTGGAGTGGGATCCTTTAAGGATAAGAACAAGATCAAGGTCGTTGAAGATCGTCTGATGAAGATCACGGGACAGAAGGCAAGTCCTCGAGGGGCTAAGGTAGCTATTGCCAACTTCAAGAGTCGTCAGGGCGACGTTGTGGGTTACCAAGTAACTCTACGTGGTGCTCGTATGTACGACTTCCTAGAGCGTCTTCTACACATTGCTCTCCCTCGTACCAAGGACTTCCGTGGCATCTCCATAGACTCTGCAGATGAGATGGGTAACTACACCTTGGGTATCAAGGAGCACACTATCTTCCCAGAGACTTCAGATGAGGAGCTTAAGGATGTCTTCGGTATGTCTGTCACTATTGTTACTACTGCAAAGAGCAAGAAGGAGGTGCAGGATTTCCTCACTCACTTAGGTTTCCCGTT
>CAZSOL010000005.1:2539-7275 GCA_964608585.1 uncultured Candidatus Saccharibacteria bacterium
AGGCCTTTTATTTTCTATGGCAAAGAAGTCAGTCATCGCAAGAAGCAAGAAGACCCCAAAGTTCAGCACTCGGGCTACAAACCGATGCTTTAGATGTGGTAGGGGTAGGGCTTATATGCGTGACTTCGGACTCTGCCGTATATGCTTCCGTGAGCTTGCCAACGAAGGCAAGATCCCCGGCATTAAGAAGTCCTCTTGGTAAAATCTCTATGGATCCTATAGCAAACATGATTGTATCTATAAAAAACGCTGGTGACGCAGGTCGTCACAACGTTCTCGTAAGCTACTCCAAGCTGAAGCACTCTATCGCTGATGTTCTTAAGGAAGAGGGTTTTGTGAAGAGTGTAGAGAAGAAGAGTAAGGGCAACAAGCACCACCTCTCCATAGACCTCATCGTTGATGGCCGAAGCCGAAAGGTTAAAGGTGTTAAGCGTCACTCCAAGCCTTCCAAGAGGATCTACAAGAAGGCCTCTGAGATAAGACCAGTGAAGCAGAGCTACGGAGTCCTTGTCCTCTCAACTCCTCAAGGTGTTATGGCTGGATACAAGGCCAAGAAGGCAGGTGTAGGAGGTGAGGCACTATTCTCTATCTGGTAAAAATATTTATATGTCACGTATCGGCAAACAAGTAATAGAACTCCCAGAGAAGACAGAAGTTACTGTTACTCGTGAGCTCGTATCTGTTAAGGGTCCTTTGGGCGAGCTTACTAAGAAGACTCATCCAGTTATTGATATCAAGGTAGAGGGTAGAGAGGTCACTGTACATCCTAAGAAGGAGACTATAGAGGCTAGAGCTCTCTGGGGGACCTTCGCTTCTCATATGAAGAACATGGTCTCTGGGGTCAACAAGCCCTTTGAGAAGAAGCTCATCCTTGAGGGTATCGGTTTTAAGTCGGAGGTTAAGGGCGACAAGATCGTCTTTGCTCTCGGCTTCTCTCACCCTGTGGAAGTTGTTATCCCTAAGGATCTCAAGGTAACCGCCGAGAAGAACAACATTACCGTCTCTGGTATCAACAAGGAGTCTGTGGGCGAGTTTACCGCCAACCTCCGTGCTTTGAAGAAGCCAGAGCCATACAAGGGTAAGGGTATGCGCTACCACGATGAGGTTATTAAGAGGAAGCAGGGCAAGAAGACCGCATAATACAAAATCTTATGAGTAACCTTAAGTCACAAAAGAGAATCAGGAACCACAAGAAGATCAGAACTCTAGTTTCTGGTTCTGCGGAGCGTCCTCGTTTGGCCGTCTTCAAGTCCAACACCGCTATCTATGCTCAAGTGATAAACGACGAGACTGGCGTTACTCTTGCTTCTGCCTTTGGAAGCGATGCTAAGAAGGTTGGAGCCGAAGTAGCCAAGGAAGCTAAGGCAAAGAAGGTGGAGAGTGTGGTCTTCGACCGAGGAGGATATGTTTATACAGGTAAGGTTAGAGACTTGGCAGATAGTGCACGTGAGGCCGGACTTAAATTTTAAATATTATGGAACCAGAAACACTAACAACCATCCCTGAGGTAGAGACCACACCAGTAGAGCCTGCTACTCCGGAGGCAACACCTGTTGCGCCAGCTCCTACAGACACTCGTCCACAAAGAGGTGAGGGTAGGGGTCGAGGTGGCAAGCGTGACAACCGCAGAGGTCCACGTAGAGACACTCGTCCTAAGTCTGAGTTTGACCAGAAGATAGTAAGTCTCCGACGTGTGACTCGCGTGGTATCTGGAGGTAGACGCTTCTCCTTCTCGGTTTGTGTTGTTGCTGGTAACAGGAAGGGTCAGGTCGGAGTTGGACAAGGTAAGTCTACAGACACTCCTCTCGCTATTGAGAAGGCCTTCCGTGATGCGAAGAAGAACATGATAACCGTGAACACCACTAAGACCGGCTCTATCCCTCACGAGGTTGAGGCGAAGTTTGCTGCCTCAAGGGTGAAGATCATGCCAGCTCCGGGTAAGGGTATCTTGGCAGGATCATCTGTCCGTGCCGTACTTGATCTTGCTGGACTTAAGGAGGTCTCAGCCAAGCTCCTATCCCGCTCCAAGAACTCTATCAACAATGCTTATGTAGCTATTAAGGCTCTTGAGATGTTAAAGACAACTAAGCTTAGGAAGCGAGACAAATAACATGCAATTCCACACACTAAAATCAAAAACCAAGAGGACCAAGAGCCGACAAGTCGGCCGAGGTGGTAAGCGTGGTAAGACTTCCGGCAAGGGGACCAAGGGGCAGAACGCTAGAGCCGGTAGGAAGAAGCGCCCAGAGCTTCGTGACTTTATCAAGCGCTTCCCAAAGCTTCGTGGTCGAGGCAAGAGCTCACTCAAGTCTTACAAGGTTAAGCTTGTTGGTGAGGCGCTTAAGACCCACCTTGCCGAGAAGAAGGCAAAGAAGGTAGCAAAATAATTTTATGTTTAAGACTTTTATAGAGAAGATGCGCCTAGTCATGAGCGACTCGGGGCTTCTAAACAAAATTTTTGTCACCATATCCATACTTGTACTGGCTAGAGTACTTGCTGTAGTCCCTATCCCAGGGATAGACGAAGCAGCTTTGGCCTCTCTCTTCTCTGGTAACCAGTTTCTATCACTTCTAAACATTTTCTCTGGAGGTGGACTCGCATCTCTTTCTATCATCATGCTTGGAGTTGGGCCTTACATTACTGCTTCTATCATCATGCAGCTTCTAACTCTTATGGTGCCAAGGTTGAAGGAGATGCACCAAGAGGAGGGAGATGCTGGCAGGAAGAGGTTCTCCCAATACTCTAGACTCTTGTCTGTGCCACTATCCTTCCTTCAGGCTTACGCCTTCATCACTCTCTTCCAGAAGCAGGGAGTATTGCCACCTCTCTCACTTGGTACTCTTGTCTTAGACATAATGCTTATTACAGCAGGCTCAATGTTGCTTGTTTGGCTCGGTGAGCTTATCTCTGAGTTTGGAATTGGTAACGGTATCTCACTTATCATCTTTGCTGGTATTGTTACCACCATACCGAGCGCCTTGGGGCAACTTATCTTTACCTTTGATCCATCTCAGATCCCGATGTATGTTGCTATGTTTGTCCTAACTCTACTACTGATCTTTGGAGTAGTAGGGGTAAGCGAGGCCGAGAGACCAATACCTGTTACTTATGCTAAGCAGGTTAGGGGCGGTCAGACAACTCAAGGAGTGCAGAGCTACTTGCCACTCAGGCTCAATCAAGCTGGTGTTATACCAATCATCTTTGCTCTGTCGGTACTCCTCTTCCCACAAATGATTTTGCAATTCCTTACAGCTTCTACTTCTGCTTCCGTTGCCTCGGCAGCCAATACTTTGCTCGGAGTTCTCAACAATGCTTGGTTCTATGACAGCTTCTACTTCTTACTAGTCTTCCTCTTCACTTACTTCTATACAGCAGTTACCTTTGACCCAGAGCAAGTTGCAGAGAACTTGCAGAAGTCTGGAGCCTTTGTGCCCGGAGTTCGCCCTGGTGAGCCAACAGCCGACTACATCTCCAAGGTCTTAACAAGACTTACTTTGGTCGGAGCGCTCTTCTTGGGCTTTGTAGCAGTACTTCCTCTCATCTTACGCACTATCACCGGTGCACAGTCTATGGCCATTGGAGGCACAGCTCTCCTTATCGTTGTCTCTGTAGTAATAGACTTGGTGAAGAAGATAGACGCACAGGTCTCTGTCCGAGAGTACTAGCTCTCTTTGAGAAGAAGCTATAAGCTATAAGGATGCTCCATACAATAATCTTTATAGGGCGTAGTGGTTGTGGCAAGGGGACTCAAGCCGACCTCTTGAAGAACCGTATTGCCAAACACGATCTTGATCAGAGGAAGATCTTGTACGTTGAGTCTGGTGACGGCTTTAGAGAGTTCGTTCGTGGCAAGAGTTACTCTGCCAGACTCTCTAGGGCGATATATGAGAGAGATGCAAGACAGCCCGACTTCCTCGCTACTCTTATGTGGGGAGAGATGCTACTAGATCAGCTTGATGAGGATATGCACCTCATCTTTGACGGAGTGGCTCGATCTAAGCTTGAGGCCAAGATGCTCTCAACAGCACTTTGGTTCTACGAGAGAGAGAGGCCTACAGTCTTCTACATCAACGTTAGTCGTAAGTGGAGTGAGGAGAAGCTCTTGAGGCGGGGGCGAGCAGACGACTCAAACCTAGCTCGCATAGACAAGAGGTTGGACTGGTTCGACAAGGATGTTGTGCCAGCTATTGAGTACTTCAAGACCAACCCTTTCTTTAATGTCATAGAGATTAACGGAGAGCAAAGTGTTGAGGCTGTGCATGCAGAAATAATCGCTAAATACGAATACAGTGGGGATCAAACTAAAGTCTAAAGACCAAATACAAACAATGCACGAGGGAGGCAGGCGTCATGCCGAGATCCTTCGGGCACTTTCCGAGATGGTTACTCCAGGTATATCTACTCTTATCTTAGAAGAAGAAGCCTTGAGACTTATCAAAGCTCATGGAGACAAGCCCGCCTTCCTCAACTACTCGCCAAGGGGCGCCAAGAGACCCTTCCCAGCAGCTCTTTGTGTATCTATAAACGATGAGATAGTGCACGGCATACCAAATGAGAAGGAGAGAATTTTAAAGGAGGGGGACATCGTGTCACTCGACTTGGGTCTTAACCACGAAGGCTTCATTACCGACTCGGCTGTGACGGTACCAGTGGGGAAGGTTGACGATGAGGCGAGAGACATCATCCGACTCGCTCGAGAAGCTCTTGAAGCGGGTATACGAGTAGCTTTGCCTGG
>CAZSOL010000005.1:7375-11509 GCA_964608585.1 uncultured Candidatus Saccharibacteria bacterium
GCTATGGCAGATAGTGATGGAAGAGCAGTGAGGAACATCATTCATGCATCAGGAAATGTGGAGGAGGCCACCTTTGAGATCTCGCATTGGTTCAAAAAGGACGAACTTATAGACTACAAGTTGGTACAAGAATCTATATTGTACGACGTAAACATTGACGGGGTCTTGGAATAATTCTGTATTCTTAGCTTGAGATTCTCATTTTTTAAAAAACTGGGGATTAGTGGCTACAAAAAACTTTTACAAAAATTTTGTAGAGCTATAATGACTGTAGGGTTATCTAAGGTATTATCTAGCTAACCAATATCAAGGGATCCTGCTTAGTTTGAGGCCTTGGCTTCTCACTTAAGGAACCCACCTAGTTAATGAACTAGGGAATACCACGATAACCCTACGAAAGCCCCCCATCCACAAGCTTACGGATGGGGGATTCTCGTTTATAATGTGTTTATGAACCGAAGACTTCTGTATCTAACCTTTGCTAGCATAGCTTTACTCGGACTTCTGCATCAGGTGGGGAGTATTTTTTTTCTATACTGGTCTTTGTGGTGGTTTGATATCTTTATGCACTTCTTGGGTGGGTTATCTATTGGGCTACTCTTCATCTGGACGGCATTTGTCTCTGGGATTTTTGGTCGGAGGGTGCCAACAAGACGTAGTCTGATGCTATCTGTCATCATCTTCACAATGCTTGTTGGTGTGGGTTGGGAAGTTTTTGAACACGTTTATGATATAGCCAACCCAGCACACCAAAGTTATCAGTCAGACACCGTCCAAGATCTTATAGCTGACTTATTGGGAGCTGTTTGTGCAGGTCTTATTGGCCGATCAAGGAAGTTTTATGTCTAACAAGGTATCTCTTACATGTTTTGGTGGAGTGGGTACTGTTACAGGAGCAAACTTCTTGCTTCAAGTGGGTGATAAAAAGTTTTTAATAGACTGTGGTCTCTTCCAAGGACTTCAGACAGCTGAGGCAGAGAAGTTGAGTGTCTTTGATTATGATCCAACAACAATAGAAGCTCTGTTTGTCACACACGCACACATAGACCACATTGGTCGCATCTTAGAGCTTTTGAAGGCGGGCTTCAAAGGAGTTATATACTCTACAGCAGAGACCAAGGAGATAGCCAAGCTTATGCTAGAGGATCTTGCTCATATTACAAATGAGAGGGAAATAGAAGTTGGTGATGCTTTAAGACTCTGGCAGGTACTACCATATCGTACTCCAAAGGACTTTGGTGACTTTAGTCTAGAGCTTTTCAACGCTGGGCACATACTTGGCTCAGCGATGTTTAAGATGAGTTTCTCCGGTGAGGGCTCGATACTCTTTAGTGGAGACATCGGCAATTCGTCTTCTCCGATACAAGACAAGGTAGATGATTTTGGTGGGGCGACTTATATACTAATGGACTCTGTCTATGGAGACAGGAACCACATAAGTAGAGAGGAGCGAGATACGAAGTTTAAGCAAATTATAAAGGACGTGGTAGGAGAGGGGGGCACGCTTCTTATACCTGTCTTCTCGCTTGAGCGTTCGCAGATTATCATCAACGAGTTAGACAAGCTCTTCAACTCCAAAGAGGTTAGGAGTGTGCCCGTCTTCCTAGACTCACCACTTGCTATTCGTGTGACCGATATATACAGGAGAGTTTATGACAAGGGAGTAGCCGACTTTGACTTCAACAAACTCAAGGAGACAGCTGAAGTGAGGGACTCTATTGAGATAGGACGCACTGAGGGGCCAAAGATAATCCTAGCTGGCTCTGGGATGTCTACTGCTGGTCGCATTGTTCATCATGAGGAGAGATACTTGCCTGACCCCAAGGCGACCATACTCTTCGCTGGGTATCAAGCAGCTGGTACCCTAGGGCGACTTATCCAAGATGGAGCTAAGGAGGTTAGTATCAAAGACAAGAGGATACCAGTGAGAGCAAAAGTTTTGAGTATAGACGGTTTCTCGGCTCACGCAGACTCGGATGAGTTGGTAGAGTTTGTAGAGAAGAACAGCAAAGGGCTAAAAAAAGTCTTTATAACCATGGGGGAGATCAAGTCCTCCATATTTCTAGCCCAAAGACTCAAGGATGAGCTTGATGTTGAAGGGGTTGTCCCCGAGAGAGGGAAGAGGTACGAGCTGGATTTATAAACTACTTAACAGCGTCTACAACTTTGGCAAAGATTGCTGGATGGTTCTCAGCGAGGTCAGATAGGATCTTGCGGTCTAGCTTGATACCCTTTTTGCTTAAAGCACCGATAAACTTGGAGTAAGAGAGGCCCATAGGCTTCAAAGCAGAGGAGATGCGGACGTTCCAAAGTCTCCTGAAGTCGCCCTTCTTGTCTCTCCTGTGAGCGAAGGCGTATGTACCTGCGTGGAAGATAGCCTCGTTTGCTTGGCGCTCCTTGGTAGATCTACCGAAGCGGTAGCCCTTAACCTTCCTTAGTATATTCCTTCTGGTTTTGAGGGCGTTTACTCCCTTCTTTACTCTTGTCATCTGGTTATTTGATATTTACGAGGAAACGGCTTCTCTCCTTGTTGGTCATGTGGAACTCGCTGTTCCTACCCTTAGCCCCCCTCTCCTTGGAGCTCTCCTTGGAGTTGAAGTGGTTTTGGCCAGTTTTGCGCACCAAAAGCTTGCCCTTCTTGGTCACTTTAATCCTTTTTGCAAACGACTTGTTGGTCTTAATAGCCATAAAAATAAGCCCTTATTGGCTTGTATATATTACTCATTTTGTAGGGTTTGTCTAGCTTTGAGAGTTAGGCTCTCTCAATAATGGCACTCATACCCTTAGGGCTCTTCTTGGGGGCGTCGGCTATCTTGTGGGGGACGGTGACGAGCTTGAGTAGGCGCTCTATGCGCTCCTTTAGGAACTTCTCGTCTAGGTACTTGGCTCTACCGGGGAGGAAGAGGTTTATCTGCACCCTGTTGCCCTCCGAGAGCCATTCGCTGGCCTTCTTGGCCTTAAGTCCGAGGTCGCTCTCGCCGGTACCAAGCTTTACTTGGACACTTTTGACCTCTACAGAGTGGGCCTTCTTCTTGCTCTCCTTCTCCTTCTTGGCTTCGGTGTATAAGAACTTCCCAAGGTCGGTGATCTTGGCTACTGGAGGGTTGGCGTTGGGGGAGATCTCTATGAGGTCGAGGTCGAACTCATCTGCCTTCTTCAAAGCGTCGCTAAGGCTAAGTACGCCAAAGTTCTCTCCATCTGGTCCTATGACACGAACTTCTGGAGCTTTTATAGCGTGATTAGTGCGCGGGTTTTGCAAAGGTGATTAATTAAGAGTTATTGACTGTCTTGACTGTGAGTATACTATTAATGATATGGAAATCAAGCACAGCCTACCAGAGCTGGAAGAGATTGTGCGAGCCAGACGTCCCCTAAAGAACGCCTTTGAGAAGACCCAGAAGACCCTCTCTGCCTCAGAGCGTTTCGCTGTATATATTACTCACCACGTAGGCTCTGTAGAGTTCTTCCTCATTTTGGTTATTTGGAGTGTGGGGTGGCTTATTTGGAACCTGTTTGGTCCTACTGAGTGGCGCTTTGACCCAGCCCCTGCATTTGTCATATGGATCTTTCTTTCCAATGTTATCCAGCTTGTGTTACTACCCTTAATTCTGGTGGGGCAAAATCTTGAGAACCGTTACTCCAACATGCGGGCAGAAGAGGACTTCCATATCAACAAGAGGACAGAAGAGGAGATAAAGGTTGTCCTAGGTCATCTAGAGAACCAAAACGAGCTTTTACTTGAGATACTTCGTAAGACAGACAAGAACTAACAAACAAAAAGCCACACTCTGTGGTGTGGCTCAGGCTACTTTGCTGATGTGAGGGCTTGGATCTCAACTCTACCGACTCCGGGGAGTCTGGCTCCTTCAATCTCTTTCTCAATCTCCCATAGGCCAACGAGAGATATGCCGATCTTCGTGCCCTTGATGACGACCCAGTGGCAAAAGTTTTTGCCGTAAGGGTTCTTTATCACCACCATGTCGTAGGTGCCAGCCTCCTTCACAACTTCTGGGTGACCCTTCTTGCTACTGTCATAAAGTACTACCGCTAGAGGGAAGACGACTCTGTACCTCATTGAGCCCCCTTGATGGTTTCTTCCTAAATTATACTCCTATATTAAAAACAAAACTGCTC
>CAZSOL010000006.1:0-1931 GCA_964608585.1 uncultured Candidatus Saccharibacteria bacterium
CTGGCAGTAAGTTGATGCAACTTTGATAGAATGAGGAGAATTAATCATAGAGATAAACAATATGGCAAAGTATGTAGATGGGTTCGTGTTTGTAGTTCATAAAGACAAGGTGGCAGAGTATACCAAGATGGCTTCCGAGGGGCGCGATGTGTGGATGAAGCACGGTGCTCTAGAGTACTACGAGTGCAAGGGCGATGACCTCAAGGCTCAGGAGACGGGCCCTATGAAGACGATCACCTTCCCCGAGCTAGCGAAGGCGGGAGGAGACGAGACAGTGTGGTTCTCCTTTATCGTCTTTAACTCCAAAGAGCATCGAGATGAGGTGAACAAGAAGGTCATGGCCGAGATGGACGAGAAGTATAAGGACGCCAAGGACTTCGTTATGCCAATGGATATGCAACGCATGGCTTATGGGGGCTTTAGTGTAGAAGTGGAGGGATAGTAGACAGACCTCCTTTTGTGCTAGATTGTATTTAGATTCTGGCTCTTCAATGGCTCTCTCATGGAGGTGAGGAAATGATTGATTTCAACCCAAGCCATGTGACGAGGTTCTCGATGGGAGCCTCAAGCTACGATGTGGTCTGCATCAACTGTGGGGCCACAGACGAGGTCCCCGGAGGTTGGGGCAGACTAGTCCTCCCTTGCCCGAAGCCTGTTGAGCAAGGAGGGATGACTCTCGAGGAGTACCAAGAGAGGGAGAGGTCTCGGGTAGAGGAGTTCCTTGAGTCTACAGCCAAGCTTGGGGAAGTGGAGCTCCCACTCCCCTCTGCTGCTCCACTCAATACTCAGAGAGCGCCTAGGGAGTAGCTGGCTAGAGAGCCCCTCGCGTATGCGAGGGGCTTTTTCTACCTTTGGTATAATAGTGGGTATGAAAAATCCATATATAAATGCCTTAGGTGCGAGTGCGTACATAGCGGTAGTGGGTACACTCATGCACTTTTTGGAGCGAGGTTACGCCAACACTCCCGACAAGTGGTACAGCGGTATCGCCTTCATCTCTCTCCTCACCCTCTCTGTCGCGACTATGGGCTACTTCTTCGTCTTTGTGCCACTACAAATGTATCTAGACGGGCAGAAGCAGGAGTCGGTAAGGTTCTTCGTCCAGACTCTCCTCACCTTCGCAGCCATCACCCTCACCATCTTCGGCTTCCTCTTGTTATAAAGAAAAACCGCGCGACGTACGTCGCGCGGTGTTGTACCCTGCCGAGATCAACTCACCTTCTGGACCCCCGAGGAGCCGAGGCTCTTGGCAAGTCTCGCCACGAGAGTCAGCTCCTCTTCCTCGCGGTCCGAGACCTCATAGCACCAGCGATCGAGCTCCGAGGAGTGCACAACCTTGATGGACTCCTCCACGTGCTTGGTGGCAAGCGTCGCTTCGCGGATGTTCATCCGACCACGACATACCGCCAGCTCGATTATCTCCCTCGCCATCGCCTGAGTGGCGAAGGGGGCAGACTTGGCTCCGTCGAAGTAGACGAGGCGACCGCGCTTGCCATCGGCAAGCATCTCGAGATGGGCCGACATCATGACTAGTGGCATTAGCTTGTTCTCCCGGAAGAAGTGAGGTACGTCTACCCTTAATAATAACAAATATTGGCTAAATGTCAATAGGTAAAGACTTGGGTTAAGATAGCCCTATGAAGTTTAGCTTTAAGGAAAGAGTTTGGATCTGGCCCGGTGGTACATCTGCCTGGCACTTCGTCAACGTGCCCAAGAACATCTCAGAGAAGATCAAGAAGAAGTTTGGTGCGAACGCCCGCGGTTGGGGCTCACTACGAGTCTCCGCCAAACTCGGCAAGAGCACTTGGCAGACATCCATCTTCCCCGACAAGCGCTCGGGTACTTACCTCCTCCCGATGAAGGCTTCTATACGGAAGGCAGAGGGAGTCTACGCTGACGATAGTGTTAGAATAAATTGCGAACTTATATAA
>CAZSOL010000006.1:2031-5327 GCA_964608585.1 uncultured Candidatus Saccharibacteria bacterium
CCTGCCTTCGGTCTTGGCACTCTCTTCGGCTCCAACATCGCTGACCTCACTCTCGTCTTCGCCATACTCGTCTTCTACGCAGGACGTGGAGTGCGAGTTGGTACCAAAGTACTACATAGCATAGAGTTCTACCCTCTTATACTCTTGATACCACTTATCTTTGGTATAAACGGTTACTACTCAAGACTGGAGGGTGTACTACTTATAATATTGGGAGGACTCTTCTATCACTCTCTCTTCAAGGGGAGCATAGGTAGCAACGACTCCCCCACAAACCACGTAAGATATTTTAAGAGTTTGATGTTGCTCATCTTTGCTCTTGCCATACTCTTGGTAGGAGCACACTTCACCGTAGTCTCGGCTACCGCTATCGCTAGCACTCTTGGGGTGAACCCAATACTTATCGGCATGCTCATAGTTGGACTCGGTACGACTATGCCGGAGCTCTTCTTCTCCCTAAAGTCTATAAACAAAGAAGAGGATAGCTTGGCTGTAGGCGACCTACTAGGCACAGTACTTGCTGATGCGACTATCGTCGTGGGTATCATTGCAGTTATCTCGCCCTTCGCCTTCCCTGCTAAGATCGTCTACGTTACAGGGGTCTTCATGCTCGTAGGAGCAATGATCCTTATCAAGTTTATGCGCTCGGGTAGGAAGATAAGTCACAAAGAAGGGGCGCTCCTCCTCGCCTTCTGGCTACTATATGTAATAGTTGAACTTTTTGTGAGTTACTAGAGACAAGCCCTACTCCACTGGGCCTACGACTCAAGAAAGATGTAATTTGATAGTTTGCCTTCTACTAATCAAACCTCTTAAGTACAAAGGAGACCAAACCAAGGACAACACCAAAGTATAAGGCCGAGAGGAAGCCATCAACCGAGAAACCTGGGACTATCTTTGCTGCGAGCAACACCATAAAGGCGTTGATAACAACGGAGAAGAGTCCTAGGGTAATAATAGATAGAGGCAGAGTGAGAAGCATAAGCACCGGTCTGATAAAGATGTTTATTGCTCCCAAAACTATTGCCAAGATAAAGTATGTCTCCCACTTGTCTACAGAGACCCCCGGCAAGAGGTACGCGGTGACGAAGATGGCGAGGGCTGATAACAAAAGATGGATAATTGTTTTCATAATAATGATTATACCTAATATGCTATGCTTAGCCGAATGTTAACCAAGATAGAAGAATATTGGAAGGAGGGTAAGTATGCCGACCTGTGGAGTGTGAACCACGTCCTAACAGGAGTCATAATGGGAGGCCTCTTCTTTGAGATAGGGCTCTCCTTCCACAACACTTTGTGGATCTCTCTTGCCCTCTTCGTCGCTTGGGAGATCTTTGAGATAAAGTCGGACATCAAGGAGCATCTCTTGAACTTGCTTATGGATGTACTCTTCGACCTAGCAGGACTCTTCTTCTCCGCTTGGGTGTACCTCACTCTCGGCAAATCCTTTTCCCCACTTGTATGGCTACTACTTACCTTAATCCTCATAATCTTCTCCCTCAGAGGCTACATCGCTTACAAGAAGAGGTCTCAGGAGTAACCTTTTTGTGCTAATTTATGTAGGTGAAATTAACTGACAAACTAGTAGAGCACTTCCGCATCCTGCCCACTCAAGAGAAGGCTCTGAGACGACTAAAGATAGAGACCGTAGAGGATCTCCTATACCACTTCCCCCGCGCCTATGCCGATAGTGGAGACAATTTAAAAATTAAAGACTTAAAGAAGGGTGACCTAGCTGTCGTCTTGGGTACAATCTCTGGTCTCAAAACTTCTAAAGCCTTCCGAAAGAGGATGACAATGTCTGAAGCCTGGCTTACAGACGACTCCGGCCGAATAAAAATAGTTTGGTTCCACCAGCCATATCTGGCCAAGATGCTTCAAAGCGGAGTAAGTCTTCGTGTGGAGGGCAAGGTATCCGAAAGAAATGGAACTCTATACATCTCAAACCCAAAAGTTGGTGATGCACCGAATCTCTTTGCTCAAGGTACTGACGTTATCTACCCAACATATCCCGAAACCAGAGGTATCACGAGTAATTGGATTTATCACAAAATTCAAAACATCTTTGCTGGTGGGCTCTTGGATGAACTTGAGGATCCAATACCTCAAGAAATACTAAAGAAGTATTCTCTCCCCTCTCTACATACATCCCTTGTCTGGATACATACACCCAAGAGACAAGAGGATGCTGAGAAGGCTAGGAAAAGGTTTGCCTTCCAAGAGATCTTCTTCATCCAACTTGAGAGACAAAAGAGTAGACATCTCTTCAAACTTGAGCACGCCTTTAAGATTGATAAGAAAGCAGAGGAAGTGGAAGGCTTTATAAAGCGCTTCCCCTTTGAGGCTACCAAAGCACAAAGAAAAGCTATAGAAGTTATACTCAAAGACTTCGCCCGTGGTGAGCCAATGGCCAGACTCCTTGAGGGAGATGTGGGGAGTGGTAAGACAGCTGTAGCGGCTACTCTTGCTTACGCGGTAGTAACAAGCAAACCCAAAGGCCAAGACTTTGGCACACTACAAGTCGCTATCATGGCGCCAACAGAGATCTTGGCTCGGCAACACTTTGAGTCCTTCATAAAACTCTTTAAGCATCTACCTATAAACATCGCTCTCATCACTGGTGGAGGAGTTTACAAATTTCCTTCCAAGGTAAAGCCTGATACTTACACAGACATCTCCCGTCCTCAACTCAAGAAGTGGGTGGCAAACGGCGAGATACCCATCGTCATAGGTACGCACGCCCTCATACAGAAGTCAGTGCAGTTCAAGCACTTAGCCTTCGCTGTTATAGACGAGCAACACCGCTTTGGCACAGCCCAAAGACAACAGCTGGTAAGCAAGATAGACGGACGAGCCCCCCACCTCCTGTCTATGACAGCAACCCCCATCCCTCGCACTCTTGCTCTTACCTTATATGGAGACTTAGACCTCACTGTCTTAGACGAGATGCCCAAAGGTAGGAAGCAAATAATTACCGAGCTAGTAACCCCACAGAAAAGAGAGGAGACTTACGAGAAGATCAGGCAAGAATTAAGAAGCGGACGCCAAGCCTATGTCATCTGTCCTCGCATAGACGAGCCTGACCCGACAAAAGAACTTGCTGTACTTGCCAAGAGTGTCAAAGAGGAGGCCAAGAGGCTAAAGGAGAAGGTCTTCCCTGAGTATGAGATAGGAGTGATGCACTCTAAGATGAACCCAGCGGAGAAGGACCGCGTGATGCAAAGCTTCAAGGACGGCAAGACGCATATCCTCGTCTCTACCTCGGTCGTGGAAGTGGGGGTAAACGTGGAGAA
>CAZSOL010000006.1:5427-9432 GCA_964608585.1 uncultured Candidatus Saccharibacteria bacterium
TCCTCTACCGCATCCAAAATCCATTTTGAATAAAGTCTTGACAAGCTTTGTATAAAAGCGTTAAATGAGCCCCAGATGTAGGTAGTTCTGTACACCACTTGACCCGGAGGGTCCAATGACAAGCATCACCAGAAGTCTCCTTGCCCCACTCCTACTCTGCCTTGCCATCACCATGATGGCCTGTGCCGAGAAGGGGGTGACTGAGCCCGAAGCAGAAGTCGTCGGTGTGGAAGTCCGCTTCGCCGCACCAAGCGCGTGCGCGAGGCTAGATACGCCAGCGGACTCCCTCAACATGGGAGTCGTCGAGTTTGAGAACATCTCAACCTCGGTCTCGATCGTGCCCAAGCAACTCGCAGCCAAGCTCAACTCGACATCTGTCGGTGGGATGGTGATGTGGATGTTTAGCCCTGCATGGCGGGACATGAACAACTCCATCACAGCGAATGTTGATGCACAGACAGATCCAGTGGCCTCATACATCCAGTTTGGCACCATCCCTACCATCCCCCCTGGGGGTAAGTGGAGCACCAAGCTCCGCGGGAGCCTCCCAAGCACGGATGCAGGGACTTACACCTTCTCGATCATCCCTGACTCGGTGAGGGTGAGGACTACTCTCGGCGATAGCGTCGAGGTCACGATGGGGGCGAACAGCTTCTCTCTCACGACCAAGGCCAGCTGTCCGTAAGTAGGCCAACACCGCTTAGCACAAAGGCTAAGCGGTGTTTTTCTTTGTGTTAACATAATTGAGATGAATTATGCCTTATGGGCAAACGTAATAGCAGTCACCCACATCACCACTATAGTAGCGGTAGTTGTAGGGCTCTTACTCTCCTTTAGGTACAAGCGCTTCCGTCCTTGGGAAGCTCTGATACTCATATCGCTCGTCATCTTATGGTCATACTACGGTAACTGCCCCTTCACCATCTGGGAGCAAAACCTTAGAGATCTTGCGGGCCAAACAGGAGTCAACCTGACCGATGTCGGCTTCCTCCCCTACTATGCTCACAAGTTTCTAAACATAGAGCTCGCCTCTAGAACCATCCAGAGGTCAACCTTCTTCACTGGAGGAGTCCTCTTCACCGCCTCTATAGAGTGGTTCGCCCCCTTCTTCCATATGGAAGTCTTCAAAGTAAGAAGGTTCTTAAGAGGGGTGTTTGGCCCAAGGAGGTTGTCAAACAAGCCATCTTTAAGATAAGCTTTCTCCATAAACCGCCCGTAGCTCAGTTGGTTAGAGCACAGAGCTTATACCTCTGGGGTCCTTGGTTCGAATCCAAGCGGGCGGACAATTGTGGATAATAAGGTGCGTAGTTTTGTTATAATTAACCTTGAGGTTATAAGTAAATTAATTAATTTAATGCTTCACAAAATTGCATTCTGGCTCTTGATCATAGGAGGTCTTAACTGGGGTCTTGAGGCCTTCGGTTATGGCATCGGCAACTACGTACCAGCTGGCTTGGCTATGCTGATCTACGTACTAGTCGGTATCTCAGCTATCATCGAGATCGTTGGTCACAAGAAGACTTGCAGGAACTGCAACACTTCTGGTGGTATGCAGATGTAATCCCAAATCTTGGGATGAACAAAAACCCCGCCATGGCGGGGTTTTTGTTATTTCTGATGCTCTATATCAAGCTTCTTCTTTGGTTTGATCTTGTTCCTAACCAAGATCTCTTCAAACTCCTTCTGCTCTATCGTCTCCACCTCTATAAGTCTCTTGGCAATATCATCAAGCACCTCTCTGTGGTCAGTGATGATCTTAAGAGCTCGCTTCATCCCATCGTCTATAATCTTTGCCACTTCTCCATCTATAAGAGCTCCAATCTCCTCAGAGTAACCCTTCTCATCCAACCTCTGACCAAACATCGGTCTCCCCGGCTGACTCTCATAGGCTACCGCCCCCAACTTATCACTCATACCATACTTAGCGACCATGTCGCGCGCGAGAGCCGAGGCTACTTGTAGATCATTTGATGGTCCAGTAGTAAGGTCTCCAAAGATAGTCTTCTCTACGACATACCCTCCGAGAGCCACGGCAATGTCGTCCAAGAACTCCTTCTTGCTTTGGAGCTTCCTGTCTTCTATTGGAAGCTTGAGTACATATCCTGCAGCTCTACCACGACTGATTATAGAAATTTTGTGTACCGGATCTGCATATGGAAGGACAGAGGCCACGAGCGCGTGCCCAGCCTCGTGGTAAGCTGTGAGCTCCTTCTCCTTCTTGCTCAAGATGTGACTCTTCCTCTCAGGGCCTAGCATCACCTTCTCAATACTTCTTATAAGATCAAACTGCGAAACCTTGGTCCTGTTCTCCCTCGCGGCTAGTATGGCTCCCTCGTTCATGAGTGAGTAGAGGTCTGCTCCTGAGAAGCCGGGGGTCCTCTCGGCTATCAAGGCCAAGTTCACATCCTCGGCAAAAGGCTTCTTCCTCGCATGGATCTTAAGTATCTCCTCTCTGTCAGACCTGTCTGGAAGGTCCAAGGTTACTCTCCTATCAAACCTCCCTGGACGAAGAAGTGCTGGGTCAAGTACGTCAGGACGGTTTGTCGCTGCCATAACTATGACCTTCTCATTGGGCTCAAAGCCATCCATCTCTACGAGGATCTGGTTCAAAGTTTGCTCTCTCTCATCGTTCCCCCCGCCCATACCACCACCTCGCACTCTACCAACTGCGTCTATCTCATCTACGAAGATAATCGCTGGAGAAGACTTCTTAGCAAGGTTAAAGAGGTCTCGCACTCTTGAGGCTCCAACTCCAACAAACATCTCCACGAACTCAGACCCCGAGATGGAGAAGAAGGACACTCCAGCCTCTCCTGCTACAGCACGAGCAAGTAGTGTCTTGCCTGTACCTGGTGCTCCCATGAGTAAGATGCCTTTAGGGATCCTTGCACCGATGTCCAAGAACTTCTTCGGATTCTTAAGGAAGTCTACTATCTCACTTAGCTCCTCCTTGGCCTCCTTGGCACCAGCAACCTCCTTGAAGGTAATGCGACTCACTGCATCCCCCGGAGGGATCACTCTTGCCTTAGACTGCCCGAAGGTAAAGGCTTGCATACCAGCCCCCTTCACTTGTCTGGAGATAAACCATATAAAGAAGATGATGAAGAGTATCGGGATAATGATAGGAGCGAAAGAAAGTATCCAGAACCCAGCTCCCCTGTCGTCCTCTACACTCACCTCTACCTTAGAGAGATCCTCTTTGGAGATCTCGTAGTTGGCAAGCGTTGTGGTGAGAGCGGTGCCTCCCTCCTTCTTTGAGAGCTTTTCTACACCATCTGTGTATTTGACAGACAACTCGTCGCCCTTAACCACAATACTTTCAACAAGACCTGAGGAAATGTTTTGGGCCAATTCTGAGAGAGAGACCTCCTCAACCTTGCTTTGCGAATCGGTGAGAGAAGAGTACAAACTTGTAAGAACAAAGAAGATGAAGATGGTGAGAAGAGCTTGTTTGAGGAAACTCTGGTTTGGCCCAAGGTTCTTAGGAGATCCGCCCTTCTTCTTCGTCAAAGGCTTTTTGTTATTAGACATTGACCGAATTATACCGAAAAATCTAGGTTTTGCTATGATGACGCTATGAGCAATTACGCTGAGAACAGGAAGGCCCGCTTCGACTATGAGATCCTTGAGGAGTTTGAAGCGGGGCTAGAGCTAGAAGGAGCCGAGGTGAAGAGTGTTCGAGCTGGGAAGGTCAGTCTCGCTGGCTCCTTCGTCTCGGTGCGTGGCGGAGAGGCCTTCCTCCTTAATGCCGAAGTACAACCCTACCAGCCCAAAAACCAAAGTACAGACTACGACCCTAAGAGAGCAAGGAAGCTCCTCCTTACTAAAGACGAATTGGAAAAACTAGCTACAGCCGAAGCCACTAAGGGCTTGACAATCGTGCCAATTACGGTGTATAATAAGGGTAGGTTTATCAAGTGTCGCGTGGCTATTGCCCGCGGGAAGAAGGAGTTCGACAAACGCGAGTCTATAAAGAAGCGCGACACCGAGAGAGACCTGAAGAGA
>CAZSOL010000007.1:0-9092 GCA_964608585.1 uncultured Candidatus Saccharibacteria bacterium
CAAAAACACAGCTCCCTGCGAACTCGCAAGAGGATGTATAGGGGGTGACACCTGACCAATGCCAGAAGGTCAAATATCGGCGGTGATTGTCGCAAGACATGAGCTGACTGATATAAGCCCTGGTGAATGTCGGCCGTAACTATAACGGTCCTAAGGTAGCGAAATTCCTTGTCTGGTAAGTTCAGACGCGCACGAATGGTGTAATGACTGGAGAACTGTCTCGGGGACCTGCTCGGTGAAAATACAGTACCGGTGAAGATGCCGGTTTCCTGCAGTTAGACGAAAAGACCCCAGGAGCTTTACTGCAACTTGATATTGGGCTTACGGTCACGATGCGTAGCATAGGTGGGAGACTTTGAAGCGATTCTTTCGGGAGTCGTGGAGTCGTCAGTGAAATACCACTCTTCTAGATTGTAAGTTCTAACCTCGGCGGAAAAAACGACGAGAGACAGTATCTGGCGGGCAGTTTTAGTGGGGCGCTATCCTCCTAAAAAGTAACGGAGGAGTTTATTAAGGTCAGCTAGGCGCGAATGGAAACCGTGCCGATAGTGTAATGGCATAAGCTGGCTTAACTGCGAGAGGTACATCTCGAGCAGATGCGAAAGCAGAGCATAGTGAACCGACGGTCCGTGTTAGAGGCGGCCGGAGATTATCGGATAAAAGCTACCCTGGGGATAACAGGCTGGTTGCGCCTAAGCGTCCATAGCGACGGCGCAGTTCGGCACCTCGATGTCGGCTCAACATATCCTGGAGGTGGAGAAGCTTCCAAGGGTTTGGCTGTTCGCCAATTAAAATGTTACGCGAGCTGGGTTCAGACCGTTAAGTAGCGTGTTAGCTTTCAGCTAATTAGCTAGTTAGGAAATTCCTAATAAGCTAAAAAGCCAACAAGTTAAGAAGCTATTTAACCGTCTGAATCAATCGAACTGTTAAAATTTTCGTTCTTGAAAAGATAAAAATAGAAGACTAACCATAACCACGGCGGTCTGCGATAGTAATGTCGTATGACGAATTCAGCTGATATCGGTGGAATCCTCATTCCGGGGACAATACCGAGGGAACCCTGCTTTGCGGGGCCCGTAGAGACTACACGCTGAACACCCCATGAGGGTGATGATATAGTCCGTTTCTCACAGAGATGTGAGTGAAGAAGCGTGAGACAGGTTGGTCTCCTATCTACTGCAGGCGTTCGATTCTTGAGGGGATTTGTCTCTAGTACGAGAGGACCGAGATGAACTGACCACTGGTGTGCCTGCTCTGGTGCCAACTGGACCGCAGGGTAGCTAAGTCGGGAATGGATAAATTCTGAAAGCATCTAAGAATGAAGCCAGCCCCAAGATAAGGAATCGTTGAGAGCCCTAGGAGATGACTAGGTTGATAGGCATTAGGTGTAAGCACGGCAACGTGTTGAGCCGAGATGTACTAATTGCTCGAATCTTATTAGGAAACTTTTAAGTCACTATAGAGTTAAACTCTGTCCTGCTAAATGAAATCAATTTGTTAATTAGCTAGTGTGGAATGTTTTGAGTTGGGTATTCGGGGCGTGTAGCTCAGTTGGTAGAGCGTCTACCTTTCCTATTTGAGATTGGTAGGAGGCCACAGGTTCGATTCCTGTCACCCCCATGCTGTTTTTGCACCAACAATGATCTTTTTGTTTTATTTTACTGGCGAACAGCACGTTCGCCCCAACTTAAAGCATTCCACTTAATTTCGAAAATTATGTTCTGGTGATTCGTCGCGAGGGTCACACCCGTTCTCATTCCGAACACGGAAGTTAAGCCTCGTTGAGCCGATGATAGTGCTATGCGCGAAAGTAGGTAGTCGCCGGAACATAGCGTTCGAAAATATTGTAAATCTGTTAAAATAGAGTCATGAATCCATGGGCCACCAGAAGGAAGGGAGTTATTTTCTTAATCTTTTTTGTTGCGCTGGTTGTCGTGTTTGGGGGGCCGGCATATTACTTTTTCAAAGACAATCCAGTTTGCAATAACGGAGTACAAGACGGAGATGAGAGTGGAGTAGACTGTGGTGGGTCTTGCTCTCTTTTGTGTACTCCAGATACACTGCCCCTCATCACACGTGGAGAGATGAGAGTACTTAAGATTGCTACTACGACATACGTTGCCTCTATTTTGATAGAGAACCCAAATGTAGATGGTGAGGTGAGACGAGCTCCATACAAAATATCTATATATACATCTGGTGAAAAGATGCCTGTCAGAACTTGGAGTCGCGAGACATACATTGGTAGAGGTTCCACCTTCGCACTGTTTGAGGGACCCTTTGTCCTTACTGATTCGGGGCCCTTCAGAGCCGTTTTTGAGTGGGGGGATAATCTTGTCTGGGAGAAGACAGAAGCCCCAGTACCTCTACTGGGGGTAGATAATCAGAGTCTTTCTGACTCAGACTCAGCTCCAAGACTTGAAGCAAGATTGGTAAATAGGGATAAACAGGTTATTAACAATATTGAGCTTGTGGCAATACTCTCTGATACTAATGGCAATACAGTAGCTTCGGGTAAGACATTTGTTGACTCTATTCAAAGCGGAGAGTCTTTGCCAATCAGTTTTAGTTGGCCAGAAGCTTTTGCTGAGGAGCCTGTATCCATAAGAGTCCTGCCACACATTTTACCTGATAAGAGTTACCTGCCCGTGCAGGCGGGCCTAAAATAATATGAGATTTCTTCCGGATTGGACGCTTTTTGTACCAGCATTTCTTATATCTCTGTCTGGGCTAGTAACGATGAATTCTTTTTCTGCAGGGGAGGCCTTCTTTTCTAAGCAGGTTATCTGGTTGATTGTCGGAGTTTTCGTCTTCTTTTTGGCTAATGCTGTTGACTGGAGGTTCCTCTCAAGGACCAAGGTGTCTGTAGCAATATATGTATTTAGTATTAGTCTTTTGGTGCTCCTCTTCTCTCTTGGTTTTGCTGCACACGGAGCCAGATCGTGGTTCTCCTTTGGAGGGTTTAGTTTGCAACCATCTGACCCAGCTAAGATTGCGATCATCATTGTTTTAGCCAAGTACTTCTCAAGAAGACATATTGAGATAGCCAACGTCAGACACATTATTGTGTCTGGTGTTTATGCTTTGATTATGGCTCTACTCGTCTTTCTGCAGCCAGACTTTGGTAGTGCGGTGATTATCTCAGGAATTTGGCTTGGGATGGTCTTAGTCTCTGGTATCTCTAAGAAACATCTCTTTACTGTTTTGGGTATTGGGCTTGTCGCTATACTGTCTCTTTGGTTGTTTGTTTTCGAACCGTATCAGAAGGCTCGTATCGCAACCTTCCTCTCACCACTCTCTGATATTCAAGGAGCTGGGTACAATGCTTATCAATCTACTATTGCTGTTGGTTCTGGAGAAATATTGGGTAAGGGGATAGGTTTGGGGAGTCAGTCTAAGCTTCTATACTTACCAGAGTATCAGACGGACTTTATCTTCGCAGCTTTTGCTGAAGAGTGGGGGTTTGTTGGTACACTCATACTACTTGTATTAGCTTTGGGGTTACTATACAGAATAGTAGAGAGCTCTAGATATTTTAGCTCTAACTTCGAGACACTGTTTGGCCTTGGAGTTGCAGTGTTCTTTGGTATACATATCTTTATACACGCTGGTATGAATATGGGTCTCTTACCGGTGACAGGTATCGTCTTCCCATTTATGAGTTACGGAGGCTCTCACTTACTAACCGAGTGGTTTGCTCTTGGAGTTATCTCTAGTATGAGTCTAAGATCTAGAGCCCCAAGGTTTTAGGGTTGAGGCTACCACCATTGCTAGGGCGATTATTAAGATGTTTTTGATTATGTACTGACCCTCAAGAGTGGGGACTAGCATGCTTGTCCAGACGTAGGACTTCATTACAAAGAGAGGCATAACTGTAGTGACGAGATGTATGACCAGTAGAAGTATGGCTAGTCTCTCAAGCCTTGGGATTAAAAAGGTTATGCCGATAATAACCTCAAACACTCCAAACCAGATCAAGAAGGTGTCTGGTGGTATAAATGGCATAGTGATGCTGAGAAGTGCCAGCACTAGGGGACTTGCTGGGCTGAGACTCAGTACTTTGAGTAAACCAAACCAGAAGTAGACTAAAAATATTGCCACCCTTGAGAAGGGGCTGTATATCTTGTTAAAAAAGGAGATAAGCTTCTGGTCGAAACTGAAAATGAAGTTCTTAAGCATACAACTCTAGTGTATCACGCACCATTTTCTCTAGAGAGAAGCTTATCTTTATCTTTTCGTGGATGGATTTGCCGTAAGAAATCCTTTTTTCTTTGTTATTTATCAAAGCTTGAAGACTTATGTGTATAGCGTCTATATCACCAGCTTCGACCAAGACTCCTTCCTTACCACTCTCTATCACCTCTGGTATCCCACCGACTTTTGATGCAACTATAGGGAGCTCTGCACTACCAGCTTCTAGTATTGCATAGGGAAGTCCTTCGGATCTGGAAGTAAGGGTAAAGATATCAAACCCTTTGAGCAAGCTCCTAGCTTCGTCGACAAACCCCTTGAAGTCCACTCTCTCACCCAAGTTTAATTCTTGAGCTAGAGCTCTTAGATTTGTCTCCTCCTCTCCGGCTCCAATGATGATAAGTTTGCCTGAGTTTATCCTTGACCAAGCTTTGAGTAAGAAGTCTAAGCCCTTTATATGATGGAGCTCGGAGATAGTGCCAACAATTACTTCTTCATCATTAATCTGGAGCTTTCCTCTGGCATTGTCTCTATCAAGAAGATTGAAATCTCTTATACCATTCCTTATGACAACCATCTTTCTTTTTGCAAAGGGCCAATGCATCTCTTTTTTTATAGCTTCGGATACAGCAATGGTTTTGTGAGAACTCAAAACAGTTAACCAAGAGAGTTTCTTGATAATTAGTTTTGATATCCAATTTCTATTTTCATTAAAGGCCCAGCCGTGGGCAGTGAAGATTATTTTTTTTACTTTTAACAATCTTCCTACGAAGATACCGGCTCCACCCATTTTGGCACTGTTTATATGGAGCACATCAGGTCTCTCTGCCTTTACTATCTTGAAGATAGAAAACAGGGCTCTCAGATCGGCTAACCAAGAAAACTTTTTGCCAAAGTAGGGGAGGTTGATTACTTTTATTCCAGCAGATTTTAGCTTCTCCACTAGACCACCCTCTCCTCCACACATTACTACCACATCATGGCCCAGCTTTTTGGCTTCCAGTGCAAGGTCAAAGACGTATCTTTGGGCTCCGCCGAAGTTGGACTTTGTTATTCCGTACAGAATCTTCATATATGGTCATTATAACTTTTTTGTGTTATAATGTATATCTAATGCAGATTTTGGGAAAAAAGGAGCCCCTAGTGCTTTTCCTCGGAGATGTGGTTTGTTTTTTCCTAGCTCTTTGGTTATCTCTTAGTTTGAGGTCACTCTCCTTACCCTCTGTAGAGTCCTTCAACACACACCTTGTACCCTTCTCTATTATTTTTGCTGTTTCTATTAGCACCTTCTACATAGCTGGGCTTTATGGCAAGCATACACTCATCCTTAAGTCTAAACTTCCTAGCATCTTACTAAATAGTCAGGTAGCCAACTCTGTCTTGGCTGTCGCGCTCTTCTACTTCATACCATTCTTCGGGATTGCGCCGAAGACCTTGCTCTTTATATATCTCGCTGTATCTATAGCACTCATCATCTCTTGGAGGATGTATGGATACTTCTTCCTCATACCAAGGAGGACAGAGAAGGCTATCATTATTGGGTCTGGTAGCGAGATGAACGAGTTGGTCCAAGAAGTTAACTCCAACAATATTTACAACATTAAGTTTGTTAAGGACTTTGACGAAGCATCTTTCGTTATAGCGGACTTCTCGGATGAGAAACTGAAGTCTATCTTGCCGGATCTGTATGAAAGGATCTTCTCTGGGATGACTTTTGTAGATATATATAAGGTCTATGAGAATATCTTTGATAGAGTTCCTCTGTCACTCCTCAAATATAATTGGTTCCTTGAGAACATATCCTCACACTCAAGGTCTGTGTATGACTATCTAAAGAGGGTTATGGATATAGGCTTGTCTCTGGTCTTGGGAGTAGTGTTTATTGTGTTGTATCCGTTTGTCGTCTTGGCTATCAAACTTGATGATGGAGGGCCTATCTTCATCACTCAAGAGAGAGTGGGTCAGGGGGGGAAGCTAATAAAGATAATAAAGTTTAGGAGTATGACTGCTAATGACAATGGTGATTATCGGAATGGAGAAGAGAACAGAGTAACGAAAGTTGGGGCCTTCCTTAGACGTTCACGTATTGATGAGCTCCCACAACTTCTAAACGTTATTCGTGGTGACATCTCTCTTATCGGTCCGCGGCCCGAGTTACCAACACTTGTAAAGCTCTATGAGAAGGAGGTGCCTTACTACAATATTCGTCACATTATAAAGCCGGGGCTCTCTGGTTGGGCTCAAATACATCAAGAGAACCACCCCCACCACAAGGAGGCCGTAGAGGAGACTAAGGAGAAGTTAACCTACGATTTGTACTATATAAAAGAGCGCTCTCTCCTTCTTGATTTGAAAATAGCTCTAAAGACCGTCAAGACCCTACTCTCGCGTGTTGGTGTATAATGGCTCGGCTATGTCTAAGAAGAAGTATGTAATCTGGTCGGTTGTCCTCCTAGCCCTTTTTGCTCTGGTCTTCTTTAGATACCTAGATAAGGACTCCAAGCCCTTTAGCTTCGGCCTTGATTTGGTCGGGGGGACGGAGCTCGTATACAGAGCAGACACATCCAAAGTAGAGGATAGGGAGGGAGCTATGGACTCGCTTAAGGAGGTTATAGAGAGGAGGATAAACGTCTTCGGAGTCTCGGAACCCTTGGTCCAGACAGAGCACGCAGGCTTCTTCTCCGGTCTTCATGACGACAGACTGATAGTAGAGCTCCCTGGAGTATCTGACTTAGAAGAGGCTAAAGCTCTTATAGGACTTACTCCTGTACTTGAGTTCCGTCTGGCTCGACCTGATGCAGATAAGATTTTGGAAAGTAATCCTGAGGCAAGTGTAGATGAGATCTTCGAAGAGACGGGTCTTACCGGCTCTCTCCTTACAAAAGCTAGTGTTGTCTTTGACCCCAATACTAGAGGAGCATACATTGGACTTAAGTTTAATAAGGAGGGGGGAGACCTCTTTGCTGATTTAACGAGAGAGAACAAGGGTAAGGTATTAGCGATATTTCTAGATGGACAACTTCTCTCTGCGCCGGTTATTCAAGATGAGATAACAAATGGTGAGGGGCAGATTACTGGTAACTTCTCTCCAGAGGAGGCCAAGACTCTTGTAAGAGATCTAAACTACGGAGCACTACCTGTGCCCATAGAGCTTATGAACAGTCAGACTATTGGCGCCACTTTGGGTAGTGAGGCTCTAGACTCTGGAGTGAGAGCGGGAGTGATAGGCTTCGTCGCACTCTCCCTCTTCCTCATACTTTGGTATCGTCTTCCAGGGCTTGTGGCGGTCGTAGCACTTGTTTCTTATGTTGTTCTCTCTATGGCGATATTTAAGCTTATACCTGTGACTCTTACGGCAGCAGGACTAGCCGGCTTCATCCTCTCTATTGGTATGGCGGTGGATGCCAACGTGCTTATCTTTGAGCGTACTAAGGAGGAACTCAGGAAGGGGAAGAGTATAAGTGATGCACTTCATGAAGGCTTCTCGCGCGCATGGCTCTCAATACGTGACTCAAACACAGCGTCTATTATTACTGCAGTGATACTCTTCTGGCTCGGGACTTCGACGGTGAAGGGCTTTGCTCTTACTCTTGGAGTGGGGGTGGTTGTCTCGATGTTCACCGCTATCACCTTGAGCAGAACCTTCCTCTTCGCTATCGCACCCACTACAGACTCGAAGCTTAAAAAGTTTTTATTTAGTAATGGTATAGACAAATAACATGTGGGTCATAAAAAACAGAAAAATCTGGTTCACCATATCCGCGGTCCTCTTAGGGCTCTCCTTCTACACATTCTTTACATACGGCTTCAAGCTGTCTACTGACTTTGTTGGTGGGTCTATTATAGAGGCGAGATATGAGGGTGATAGACCTGAGAAGGAGACTCTTGAAGCAAACATAAGAGAGCTTGATCTTGGAGGCTTCTCAGTGAGACCATCTGGTGACGATAGGTATATTGTTAGGACCAAGGGTCTGACAGTATCTCAGACAGAGTCTTTGGTAGAGGCAATAGGTAGTCCTGTAATAGAGAGATCAAACACTGTTGGACCTGTTGCTGGGGCAGAGCTTAAGAGTAAGGCTATCAAGGCTATTGTGGTGGTGATCGTCATGATCGTGCTCTTCATCACTTTTGTCTTCAGGAAGGTTAGCAAACCTGTATCATCTTGGAAGTATGGGCTAGCTACTATCATTGCTCTGGCTCATGACGTTGTCATACCGACAGGCGTCTTTGTCTTCTTGGGGCACACTCTTGGTATAGAGTTGGATCTTCTCTTCGTGACAGGACTCTTGGCTATACTTGGTTACTCAGTACACGACACTATAGTGGTCTTTGACCGTGTGCGTGAGAACTTGAGGATAAACGAGGAGAGAAATATTACTGAGGAGTTTGAGACCACAGTAGGGAAGTCGGTCTCTCAAACCTTCACCCGTTCTATCAACACCTCTCTCACTCTTCTTATAACTCTCGTAGCCCTGTTCTTCATAGGTTCTTCTGCAACTAAGGATCTCTCACTTCTCCTTATTGTGGGTCTCATCATAGGCACCTATTCTTCCATCTTCGTCGCCTCCCCCCTCCTTGTAACCTTCTTTAAACTCCAGAAAACTGGCTCTAAATAAGGCCTTGACGGGGAGGGATATATAAGTATAATGGACCCCACGCTCGGAATGGTCCGAGCACGTTCTTTCAAAATTGAAGTTAAGATTGAGAATAAGCAAGTTCTCAAATGTTTCTAAAATAATACCGCTCACACCACTAAAGCAACATGTGGTGTGAGTAGAGTTAGGACAAACTTGGAAGTCGGGCGAGAGGGAAAGCATATTGTTTTCTTTTTTGTTCCGTTCATTTCAATTTAGAGTTTGATCCTAGCTCAGGATGAACGCTGGCGGCGTGGATAAGGCATG